>JAUWFP010000035.1 GCA_030606845.1 Anaerolineales bacterium
TGCAGCACCTCATCCATCCGCTGGTCGAGATCACCAACGCCATACATCCAACCGTAAAAGCGCAGGTTCTGCTCAGCGGAAAGATCACCGTACAGTAAAGGTTGATGGGAAACAACACCCAGCCGCCGTCGTACAGCCGCGGCTTCTGCTGGTAAATGATGCCCGGCCACAATCACCTCGCCCATTTTAGGGCGGGAGAGGGTGGCAAGAATGCGCAGAAAAGTCGTCTTCCCGGCTCCGTTAGGACCCAATAAAGCGACGAACTCACCTTTCACAACCTGAAAATCCAGGCCGCGCAGAACAGGTTTCGGCCCGAACGTCTTTACCAGACGCCTGACCTTAATCATGCTCCGCCGACTCAAGGAGTGCCTTTAAGGTGCGCTTGAGATCCTCGCGACGTTCCTTGTAGACCGTTTCTTTGATCTCTCCTGCCTCGAACCTATCATCTAACGCGGCGATTGCGCGTATTAGCGCTTCGCGATCGCGGGGTTCATCGAGAGCGGGTTCATCATCTGGCTCAACGGTTGACCCCTGTCCTTGCGACCATCTCCACCAAATAAAGAAGATGGCGATTAAGGTTAGCCCCAATGCAGTGCCGCCGACGATCAAGTTGGTTGTTGAAGAAGAATCCGTCTTTGCAGGGTGCCTGCCCGAGAGACGCAGTTCCAGTATTTCGCCCTGGTCAAGCGGGTCCATCCTGTAACTTTCCATGACCAACCCGCCCATATCGCGCGCGCCCACTTCGACCAACCCCTCACCACTAATTGAGGGAGGGCCCTGCGTCTTCAATATGACGATCGCTTCAACGGGGTAGTCTACGGGCTGCTGATACTCAAGACTGCGTTCGTAGGGTAGCGTGAAACTGAAGTAGGTCTCTACTGCATCCCCGGGAATGAACGCCTCGTGCATCACAAAGCCATCTGTGTCTTCTGTGAAGCGCATCAACTCAGGCGAGTCAGCGAAATACAGATTGCTGAAGTCCTTCGGCAACGTAACTCGAATATCATTAAACCCATCTTGTCCAGAAATCGTTCGGTCGCCGGTATTCTTCATCAGCAGCAATTCGGAAACTTCAACTACACCTTCGATAGAGTAGTCGAAGATCAGATGCAATCGGTCGACAACGAGGTTGCTGTCATCCGTTGTGGTTTCGTAAACCGTCAAGGGAAGCACAAGTGAGAGGCTGTCCTCCAGCATATGCCCTGCCGTGTTGAAATACTGTACCCCTTGGTACTCCGTTAAAGCGCCAAAGATGCGGCCGGGGACGATCTCTAAATCCTGGACTTCAAACATGCCGTCGGCATCGACCGGGATTTCCCTTTCGAATACCAATTGATTTCCATCGAAGGCAATAAACGTAACCATCAAGCCGTGCGGGAGATCCGCGCCCGCCGTTCCGTTTTCGATTGAGCCGTATACCGACCCAGTGTTCACATCAGAGGTTGGTTCCGCTGCTTCGATTTCCTCGCCATAGGCGAGTGTGCGCACATAAGCTGCTGCGGCCAAGCGTTCGCTCTCGCTAAGCGCTCCCTCCAGCGCCGGCATCGAGCCTACACCATGGGTAATCACTGTATAGAAATCATCGAGTGATGTTTTGGTGAAAAGCGCCGCATCACGAAGGTTCACAGCAGGCGCCAGGGCTTCCCCGCGCTCACCATGGCAGTCGACGCAAGTCTCTTGATAAACAACCGCACCCTGCTCGAGTTGGTCCGACGAAACGCTCAGTGAAAGTGCATAGGCGACCACATCCCAGCGTTGCGTATCGCTCAAATTCACGAAGGGAGGCATGAACTGTTCCATCCTGCCCTGTGTGACGGTAAGATACCAATCGGAAGGAAGCACGCCAGAGGCGAATGCTGGATCTCCTAACAGAGGAGGCCGGACCTCCAGATTATCGGACATCACGCCACCCCCCAACCCAGCGGGGCCATGGCAGGGCTCACAGTTTTCCAGATAAAGCTGCTCCCCCTTGCTCAGATCCGGCGGCATCTCCGGCGTTGAGCGTTCTTCCGTCCGTGTTGCCTGTGGCTCAGGTGCGGGGCGCTGCTGCGTTGCTTGAGGTATTTGTTCAGCGGCCTGACGGGTCGCCAGCTCCGGAGGCGGTGTGACATCCTCGGAGAGTGAACATCCTGTCAATATGAGAAGAATACTTAGGAATAGGAAGACATTTCGTTTCACGCTTGCTCCTCCGCTTCAGCCAGCGTGTTACCGCAGCGAATGCAGAATAAATCATCCGCCTTAACTTCAGATCCACAGGATGGACAGAAACCACCGTTCCCGTTGTCCTTATCACTCCTGATCTGAGTTATGGCCGCTTCGATCTCATCGTCTATTTCGTCCCCTTCAGGGGACACATCACCACCTGCATTCAAGACATCGATCCGGCGCAAAATATCTGCTCCCTTTTTCATCAGGGCTTGCCGCTGCTCCCGGTAATCCTCCTCCAGGATCTTCCCGGTATTGAAGTCCATTTCCAGCTCCTGCAGACTATTCAGCACTCGATCGCGGCCGGCTTGAAGCTCGGAGGACAGCCGTTCCGCATCGGTTACACCCTTACCTCGATGCTGTATTAAGGGGATGGCGACAAACGCCACCGTCAGCAGCGTCAACGCTAGCCCAGCGAGTATCGAGCCTATATCCATATTTGTACCTTCTCCTCATTCGTTTCACATCGTCCCATTACTGAGCGCCTGGAATTCTCATTTTTCGTAATGGGAAACGTGCAATCCTCAAAGCGACTTTCATTTTTGCTCAGCCATCACCGTTTCAATTTGATTGACGATCTCGTCGAGCGATAAATAGGGTCCAATCTTCACAGCCGCCAATCGACCATCTGGCCCGATGATGTAAGTCTCCGGCACACCGAGCGTGCGGAATGCCTGCGAGATTCGTGTCCCCAGATCGGGACCGTTCGGATAAGTAACGCCAAATTTCGCCAGGTAGCCTCGGGCTTCAGTTTCCGTATCCACGTAGTCCACACCCAGAAAAACCACACCTTGATCCTTGTACAGCTGGTATGCCTGTTCTAATTCAACGGCCTCTTGCTCGCAAGGTTTGCACCAGGACGCCCAGAAATTGACCACGATAATCTGGCCATGGAGATCGGCGAAATCGATCTCATCTCCTTCGAAAGTGGTCAGAACCAAATCGGGAACACGGTCTCCAACCTTGATAGACCCTCGTTGGGAACGTACTAAACCTATGCCCAGGACAGCCAGAAGCCCCAGAACGAACAGCCACACGAGCACAACGCCCCATTTCGGCCGCGATGTTTTCCCAGGCGATTCTTCGTTATTCTCCGCTGTTGAGTTATCGATAATTTCCATACGGCAAATCCTCGCTCCTATTCATCCCGCTGGCGCAGTTCCTGCTCCAATTGAGCAATATAGGGATCATCACTCTCTACACTCACACCCTTACTCTTAGGAGCGGGCGGCTCAACTTTCCAAGCCCGCATAACCATGAAGAGGATGAGCGCCCCAATTACGAACAAGACTGGGGGTAGGATGTAAACAAGCGCATTGAATCCCTCCGCTGGTGGCTCGGCCAACACCCGCGGCCCATACTGATCGACGAAGTAGTCTTTGATCTGATCATCGCTCCAGCCCAACACCAGCTTCTCGCGGATGGTGGCTCGCCACTGCTCGCATGCTTGCGTCGGACATACATCCAACGGTATGTTTTCACACACCGGGCAATAGAGCTCACGGGCTATGGCGTTGACATCGTCGTCGGTAGGACCGCCATCTTGAGCAAACGCGGGAAGTGCAAACACCTGCGAGAGCAGAATAAAACCCAGTGTAATTCCCATCGCCATTTGAAACTTACGCATTAATAAACCTCTCCTCACGTTCGGGTGCTCCTTGTTGCAGACGACGTCTTGTTCGCCCGCCTCCGACCACTACTGACCCAAACCGCCACGATGGTTCCGAGACTGAAGACAATACCACCGATCCAGATGAAATTAACCAGCGGATTATGATAAACCTTGAAAGTCGCATCGCTCCGGGAATCCGGGTCCAAACCCACCAGGATCACATAGAAGTCGTCCGCCAGCATGGACCGCGTGCCCGGGATGGTCACCGCTTGCTGCGAGTCGTAATAGTAATCTTTGCGCGGGTATAGTTCGTCCACAAATTTCCCGTCTTGATAAACAGAGACGACGGCTCGGGCGACATTGCGGCCATCGTTAGTGTCAAATACCGAAATGTCGTCATAGGTCATCACGTAGCGTCCGAGCGTAACCTGCTCACCCCTGGAAAGCGTTGCTTGAGTCTCGGTTTGGTACACCTCAATTCCGATGATGCCAAACGCCATCAGGACCACACCAAGATGGATGATATAGCCTCCATAGCGTCGGCGATTTCTCCCCACAAGACGCCATAAAGCCAGCGGTAGGTTTTCGCCGTGCTGCCTATGGCGCGCCATTACCCCTCGCCAGAATTCGTACAGCGTTACAAAGGCAACTAATGCCGCCGCTGTATACCCCAGGAGCGCTATCGGATTTCGAATCCCGACGAAATAAAGGGTGAGGGGAACCAGTAAAGTGACAAGCGCGGGCTTCCACAGTGCTCGCCCGATAGTCTTCCAGGTGGTGCTTGCATAGGCGGATAGAGGGGCGATAGCCATCAGGATTAGCAGCCCAAGACCGAGCGGTCCATTTGCCCGCTCATAAAAGGGCGGGCCAACTGTGATTTTCTGACCCGTTATCAATTCGGATATCAACGGGAAAATCACACCCCAGAAGCTGACCACCAGGATACCCATGAAGAGAAAGTTGTTCAGCAGGAAGAGCGCCTCACGTGAGAATACCGAAGTTAGAAAATTTTCGCCCTTCAGCATTTCCCAACGGTTAATCAACAGGCTGAGTGAAACAATAAATGTGCCCCCGATGAAAACGAAAAACATCGGCCCGATTGCGGACTTGGCGAAAGCATGTACAGAGGAGAGAACACCAGATCGGGAGAGAAACGTGCCGAAGAGCACCAGAGCATAGGTTAAAATGATCAACACCACATTCCAGTGCTTGAGCATACCTTTCTTCTCCTGGACCATTACAGAGTGTAGGAAGGCCGTCCCCGCGAGCCATGGTAATAAGGCGGCTATTTCCACCGGGTCCCAACCCCAGTAGCCACCCCAGCCGAGCACGTCGTAAGCCCAACGGCCGCCCAGGATTAACCCAAGCGAGAGGAATATCCAGGCAACCAGCGTCCAGCGGCGGGTGATGCGTATCCAGCGGTCGTCGCTGCGACGAGTGATCAACGCGGCCATCGCGAAGGCGTAGGGGATCACGTAGGCAACAAAGCCCAGATAAAGCGCCGGGGGGTGGATGATCATACCCGGATGGCGCAGAAGAGGATTCAAACCCCGACCATCAGGCGGATTGAGCGGAACGGCGCCCGTAGGCTGCAGCATCGCCGTCACTTGCTGCCCGTCCGCAGAAAGCCATAATCGAGCAAAAGGATTCTCAAAGAAGACCACCAGGCTGAGGAAGAAAGCCAGGGTGATCATCGTGACCATGATGAACCACGGGAGCATTTCGCGATCACGATCCCATTTACGCAAACTGGCAGCGCTTGTAAACGCCGCCATAAGCCACGCCCAGAAGACCAGCGAACCCTCCTGTCCACCCCATAGAGCGGTAACTTTCAAGTAAGTGGGCATGGAATTACTCGTCACTGAGGCCACAAAGCCAATCTCGTAGTGCCCCGTAGCGAGCAGCCATATGATCGCCGCTGAGGCGACGGTTAATAATGGCCCTGTCAACAGCATTGCGTAGCGGCCGCTTTCCACGAATTCCGGCTTATTCTTTAATGCGCCGTATGCTGCCGCGCCAGCTCCATATAGCGAAGCCAAGAAAGTAAGCACCAGCACATAATAACCAATGTTCGCTATCACGTTTTGTCTCTCCTCTTAAGACATAAATTTATATGTACGTAAGGCGATACTCACCATGAGGAAACTAGCGCCGCAGGGGGTAGACTTATCCGTCTTCGGCTTGCAAGGGGACATCACCTTCATAGCGGGTGGGGCACTTGAGAAGTAATTCATCGGCATGGAAGATGCCGTCCTCTCCCATTCTGCCCGTCACAATCGCCTGGGCCTCATCACGGAGCAGATCCGGCATGACGCCGATGTATTCCACCTCTAGCCGTGTGGCTTGCGGATCTTCCAACGCGATGTGCAGCGTCTCGGCCAGTCCGCCGGCTTTCTCAATCTCGTCCAGATCTGCGGGCACATTGGCTATGGTGAAACGAAGCGTTAGATTCTTGATATCGTACTGAATCGTGTCGCCATCTACTACGCCCGAAATCTTAATATCCCGATCTCCTACAGCATCACCTTTGGCTAATAATTCGTCAATCGTCAAATAATATTGCGCGGCGGCTTGGGTTGAGGATGCGATTAGATACACAATCGCGGCGACGATCAATAAACCACCAAGTATAAATTTCCACCGACCAGGGTTTGCCTTTGCCACTTCGGTCATCCTTTACCCTCCAGTTATTCAGCCGCTATTCTCGTTGCCACGAGAGAGCGGCGGGGAAGTATTACCTTTCACTGCTTTCTCGTTCCTTGATCACTATTCCAAACTAGGTGACGCGATACAATCGGAGGCTAAATGTCTCCGATTGGGAATCATTACATTAATAGATTAAGGGGACATGAACATCAGAATATTAGAAGATGAGAAGTTGCCACACCTGACTGCACGAAGGTTTTCGAGGTTAGAAGAATTAGAATAGGTACCTTCGTAACTTTATTGCCGAAGTTGTGCGCCACATCGGCGGCAATAATGATCCGACGCTCCAGCCTGTACTCCGCAGAGATGGCAATAAACTGGCGATGCATCAATCTCTTCTTGGGAATCACCCGTCGTCTTTCGCCGGCGTTTGCGTTTGCGTGGTTGAGAGGCTGCGGAATCCTGCTGCTTAAAACGAACGTATACGATCGCGCCAGCAGCGATCAAAACGAGGCCGACGCCGCCCAGGATGTAGGGCAGCATCTGTGAGAGATCCGGCGTCTCACCACGCACCTCGTCTGGCCGGTCGATCTTAGGTTGGGCGTTAATCGTGAGTTCTGAGTCCTGATTCTCGTATGCGAAGCTGATAAGCGCCTGCGATGGAGCAGACAGCGGGCCATAGGTCGCGCGGTGATAAACCAGGCCGTCGGTTTGAATCCCGGCTACACCCTGGGCGGTCACCCGAATGTTGTCCGCACTCCAGGGCTGTTGAATCTCGTATTGAAATTCAGTAATGTCCATCCCGCCCGGCCAGAAGAACGTGAAGCTGCGTTTGTCACCCTCAGACGTTATATCGGCGTAGAATTCGATCCAGATACCAGAACTTTCCGCCTCCATAACGATCGTCGCCCATTGCCCTTGCACCCGGCGCTGATAATCCGCCGTGAATAATTGGCCCTCCGGCCCTTGAATCGCCACTGCTGATGGTTCACCATACGCCGCGGGCACAGGGATCTCCACATGCGCAGGCAGCTCCACCGCAGGGGACAGCAAACCACGGAAGATCACCAATACACTTGGCTGATCATATTCCGGCAACAGTGCTACCTCAAGGAGCTCCAGGGGAGACGCACTTCCAAGCTGCAACGGCGCTGAAAGCAGGGTCGATGATGGTTTTAAATAATTTATTGTGATCTCCTGCTCGTCACTCGCGGATCGCTCTCCAAGGGAGATGGTTGTAAATATGAGACCATTGTCGGCCTCTTCGGCCTTCCCGTCCGGCTTTATTCTCACATCACTCGCGCCGACCGGGTGCATGACCTCCACCGTTAAGTCTGCGATCTCAATTCCACCTGGTATCAGGAAATCCAAGTTTCGGTTCGCGCCTTGCACATCTAAATCGGTGTAGAACTCAACCCATACACCAGTCGTAGGAGTCTCAATATCCAGGAACGTCTGCGTTCCCTCTTGAACCACTTGCCACTCCACGTTGTCATCCAATTGACCGTCGGGGTAATGCGCGGCGACGGCGTGAGGGGCATCAACCCCATTTGGCAGGGGTAGCCGGATGGTCGCCGGCGACTCAGCTTCTGGTGATACGCGCGCCTCATACAATACGAGCACGCCGGGTCGATCGTACTCCGGCCAGAGCGAAATCTTCAAACTCTCCAATCGCGCCTCGGACTGCGCAATTCCTCTAGATGGTGAGAGCATCAACAACAGGAGCAGGATAATGGACACATTCAAGATTCTCTTCATATTTTCCTCGCTGCATACGATAATACACTTTCAGACTCACGACAACCAAAATCCCCAAGTTCGTTTGGTTGGATTAATTGACTGTTCATCCCATCGCTAAGTCTCTTTCCGGGACTGTTGTGGTGAAAATCGCCGCCGCCAGGGACTAGATAGGCCTATCACACCCTCAGCTTCGTCCGCCCTGAGCGGCCATTCCCCCACCTTGTGTAAGACTGCCTCTTGGAATCCATCAGCCGCCCACTCACCGATTTCTGATCGATAGCGGCCAGAGACCGGTATAATAGCCCCATGAATCCACCCCTTCTCCCCGCGCCAGTACTCATCGAGAACCGGGAGAGCCTGCAAGAGATGACCGATAGGCTCGCGCGCGAACCCCTTCTCGCCGTAGACACTGAATCCAACAGCCTCTACGCGTATCAGGAACAAGTTTGTCTGATCCAATTTTCGATCCCGGGATTTGATTACCTCGTCGATCCCCTCGCGGTTCGCGATCTAAGCTCGATATCGCCGCTTTTCTCGAACCCGAAAATCGAAAAAGTGTTACATGGAGCCGAGTACGATGTCATGTGCCTTGCGCGTGATTTCAATTTTCAGATCGTCAACCTCTTCGAAACCCGCGTCGCCAGCCGGACGCTGGGATGGAAACGCACCGGCCTGAGAGACCTTCTGGAACAAGTCTTCTCCGTCAACGTCGATAAACGTTTCCAACGAGCCAATTGGGGCAAGCGACCCTTGTCGTCAGAGATGCTCGACTACGCTCGCCTTGACACACACTTCCTGCCTAAACTGCGGGACCACCTCCATCAACTATTGCGCAATAGTGGCAATCTAGAAGAAGCCCAAGAGCTATGCGAGTTAATGACCGATCCGCCCCGCCGAGAGAATGGCTTCAGCCCAGACGGTTTCTGGCGGATTGCTCACTCCCGTGAACTCTCCCCACGCAAAACAGCTATCCTGCGCGAGCTCTATATTATGCGCAACAGTTACGCCCGGCGGCAGAATCGCCCACCCTTTAAGATTCTGGGCGACAAGAGTCTCATGGAAATCGCCAGGAAAGGACCCCGCACCTCCGCGGAGCTTAATTCCGTTCCCGGATTGACAAACAATAAAGTTCGACATTACGGCGTTGAAATCCTTGCTGCCGTTGATCGCGGCTTGAAGGCGCCCATACCTCAAAAACCGCGCAACCGGGGGCAAGATGAAGCCACCCGTACCCGCTACGAAGACTTAAGGGAATGGCGCAAAAACGCAGCAAGAAAAAGAAATCTCGAGTCAGACATCATCCTGCCTCGAGATATCCTCATCGAAATTGCTACTCAGTCGCCACACGACCTGGCGACCCTGAGGAAGATCATGGATCCTCTGGAATCACGCTTCCAGAGGTATGGTGAGCAAATCCTCAGAATAATTCATACGACATAATCAAGAGGGCCATCATGAATATCACTTTCCACGGCGCAGCCCAAACGGTTACAGGATCCCGTCATCTTTTAAGCCTGAACGACCATCAGCTATTGCTGGATTGCGGCCTCTTTCAAGGTCGCCGCAAGGACACGTATTCACGGAACCTGAACTTCCCCTTCGATGTAACCGCTCTCGACGCGGCAATTCTCTCCCACGCACATATCGACCATTCGGGCAACTTACCCAATCTGGTCAAGCAGGGCTACCCTGGCTCCATCAACGCCACGAGCGCCACAGCCCATCTCGCGGGTGTGATGCTGCGTGATTCGGGGCATATACAGGAGTCGGATGTAAAATTTGTGAATAAACGGCGCGCCAAGCGCGGCGAAGCGCCGATCGAACCCCTTTACACAATAGCCGATGCTGCCCTCGCTGCAGAACAGTTCGTCCAGCGCGCCTACGATGCGCAATTCGAGGCCGTTCCTGGAGCGATCGCTACGTTGGTTGAGGCCGGGCACATCCTCGGCTCTGCAGGCGTGATCCTGGACCTCGAAGAGAACGGACGCAAGGTACGCTTGATGTTCTCCGGCGATATCGGTCGCGCTGACTTGCCGATTGTGCGTGATCCGGTTCTACCAAAAGATGTCGACTACCTCATCATGGAATCGACGTACGGCGACCGGTCACATGATAGCTCGGTGCAGGCATACGACGAACTCCAAGCTGTCCTGAGCCGCACGATCGAGCGGGGCGGGAAAGTCATCATTCCATCGTTTGCCGTCGGCCGGACACAGACGCTTGTTTATTACCTGCACCAGATGATCGATCGCCACGAGATCCCGCGCATTAAAGTCTTTGTCGACAGCCCCCTGGCCGTGAATGTCACGGATATTTTTCGGGATCATCCCGAATGTTTCGATGAAGAGGCAACGAATTTCATGCTCGCCGACCCGCATGGCTCGGCGCTCGGCTTCGACCTATTGACCTATACGCGGTCTGTCGATGAAAGCAAGGCTATCAATTTCATCGACGATCCGGTGATCATCATCTCGGCTTCAGGCATGGCCGAGACCGGTCGTATCCTGCATCACCTGCGCAACAACATCGAGGATGAACGCAACACTGTCTTGATCACCTCCTGGATGGCCCCACACACGCTCGGTCGACGGCTTGCAGAGGGCAAGAAACGGATTAAGATCTTCGGCGAAGAACACAAAGTGAGGGCAGAGGTTGCCTCCATCAACGGACTCTCAGCCCACGCTGACCAGCCCCACTTAATCGAATATGCACTTGCCTCGAAGGATACGCTTAAAGGTGTATTCCTAGTCCATGGGGAAGAAGGCCCCGCAGAAGCGCTCATGGAAAAACTCAAGCAAGCCGGCTTGCAGGGTGTTCACTACCCCGAGTTGGGGGAAAGCGTGGATATCTGACGCCTGGCGAGCTATAATATCGACACCCCGTGGAGAGGTGCCGGAGTGGTTGAACGGGGCGGTCTCGAAAACCGTTGTGGTCCTTTGGGCCACCGTGGGTTCGAATCCCACCCTCTCCGCCAGAAAAGGGCGTCCTTAAAGCGGACGCCCTTTGTGCTACATCTATGGCCCCTACGAGGAACTTCCCAGCTCTAAAAGACTATGGAGTGAACAACCTGAGTCTCCCATACACCCACATCCGTCGAGCTCGGCAAACCACGATGGCTTTAGAGCAAATCAAAATCGCTACTTTTAATCAACGGAGTCGAGGAAGCGGCGATGCTGGCGGCGATATTTTGTGAAAGCCCGCCTACCCTTCGCCGTAAGCTTCACGGAAGTGTTGGGGATTTTTCCTTTATACCCCTTGGTGATTTTGACATACGCCACATCTTCCAACGCCGAGAGGTTCTTCGATAGTGTTCCTTTGTTGATTTCGGTTGCATTGAGCAGATAAGTAAAGTCGGCGCTCTCGCACCCGGCTAGGACGGCGACGATCGCCAGGCGGACCGGTTGGTGGATCATGCGATCGAACTTTGACGGTAGCGTGAAGTCAGCCATGATTGACCTCAAACATGGAGAGGCGGGTTCTCCGCAGCGCATATAGGCCGGATATCAGCAAAACCGTCGTCCATATCACACCCAATCCAAGCCAGCTCTCCGAAAACGCTAGAGGGATGAAGAAGAGAACACCCGAGAGCAATCCACCAACAATGCCTACGGGGAGATATCGATTCAACCGGAGAGAACTGCCCATTCCCAGGTATGTAATCCCGGTCGCCACGCCAGATGCGGCGATGAGCAATCGTAGTATTGCTTCGTTTTCGCTACCACCTCGTAGCACTACCCAGAGGCCTAACATCATTAGAATCATAAAGACGGCGGCGGCGAGCACATTCACCCAGGGCTCCACCTGCCAGGGCAGCGGCACGATTTCACCGCGCTCTTTCCATAAGTATTCCCTCCTCACTCGCGCGATCAGCCTGCGGCTTCCGAAAGCCACAAGTATGAAGCAACCAAAGATGCCAGCAAGTGCTACGAGGGTGATTTCGCGTTGGAGGATTAGAGCTCGGGCGAACCATGTGATCCCAGCAGTGGAGAAGAAGAAAGCCGCACCCAAACTCATAACCAGGAATAGGGCGCCGACCTGCAGGTCGGTGAGCCCATCCTCAAAATCAAGCCGCCGGGTCTGTAGAGTCAATTCTTCAAAATCGAGTCTATCGTCCACCGATTATTCCTTTCCGAGTATGATTACGTTTAACTTATCATAACTTGTTGCTGTTGTCAACCTGTTTCCTTATAGAAACGTTAGGTACGCCGCATAGACCCTAAACAGAGAGTATTACTCCGGCGCCTTCATTCCTGATGATGTGGTCCTAGAATCGAGGCTGCCTTGAGGATGCAGTTGTTCCTGTGCGACGGATTCGTTTTGTTGAAATTGATTTATATTGGTTGACGACGGCACCCAATATGCCGGATTTTCAATTCGACATTGTAGAGACGCCCTGGTCTCTACGGTGGCCATCCGTTCCGAGGGGAGATTGAAGGCATTGTTAACGAAGGTGATTTACTTTCGGATTTCGATCGCCTCTAACTGCTCCAGGGATTTTATAACCACATCGAAACCACCCTGCCAGAAAGCACCCTCGCGCATGTCGATCCCCGCACTCGTGAGGATCTCGTCGGGGGATGCGGATCCCCCCGCCGTTAAAATGTCAATGTAACGGGGGATGAAGCTCTCGCCCTCTTCTTTGTACTGTT
>JAUWFP010000047.1 GCA_030606845.1 Anaerolineales bacterium
GCGGGCGTTATCACAGAGATCCTGGAATAGGTGAACAATGGCAAAACAGAAGATTCGTATCCGGCTGAAGGCATATGACCATCGGGTGCTCGACACATCGGCGCAGCGAATTGTTGAAACCGCCGAGCGCACAGGTGCAAAAGTAGTGGGACCAGTCCCTCTGCCAACGAGAATTGAGCGGTTCACAGTCCGCCGGTCGACGTTCATCGATAAGGACTCACATGAGCATTTTGAGATTAGGACTCACAAGCGCTTAATTGATGTCATGGAGCCAGATACAAAGACGATTGATACACTAATGCGTTTGAATCTTCCAGCCGGTGTAGATATTGAGATTAAGATTTAACAATTGATTTTGGTGCCCCGGAGAACAGAACAATCTTAGGGTGCACGAGTAGCAAAGTGGCCGTGTAAGAGCCGGACGGGCGAATGGAACACCAATCCGAGCTTCCTTTCCCTGGCGGTTTACTACACGGTGATCGGGGATGATGCAGCCAAGCCCTGGCTGACAGTCCCGTCAAGGAATTTGAAATAGGAGAGAGAGAATGAAAGGGCTTATTGGCAAGAAAGTCGGCATGACCCAGGTTTTCGATGAATCGGGCAATATTGTCCCGGTTACGCTAATCGAAGCTGGGCCTTGTTATGTCACGATCATTCGCCACCCAAAGCGCGATCACTATAAAGCCGTTCAGCTCGGTTTTGGTGAAGCCAAACCCAAGCATCTCTCAGGTGGTCAATTGGGTCATCTGAAGAAGAACGATTTGCCGCCGCTGCGCTATCTGCGTGAATTCCGGGTGAAATCGGTTGAAGATCTGAAAGAAGGGGATCAGCTCAAGGTAGATGTTTTTCAGGTTGGGGATTTTGTAGACGTCACCGGCATCAGCAAAGGCAAGGGGTTTGCCGGCGGAATAAAACGACATAGGTTTCACAGGGGACCCAAGACGCATGGCCAGTCTGATCGCGAACGTGCCCCCGGATCAGCGGGCGCAGGCTCAACCCCCGGTCGAGTTTTTAAGGGGAAGAAAATGCCGGGACACATGGGCACGGCAAGGGTGACATCGCAGAACATTCGCGTGGAATTAATTGATCCTGAGCGAAATTTACTAGGCGTCCGTGGAAGTGTGCCGGGTGCCCGGGGCAGCGTTGTCATGATCAAAGAAGTACGTAAGCAATAGGTCCTCCGGAGCGAGCGATGAAAGTAGACGTTATTGACATTAAAGGAAAGAAGATAGATACCACGGAGCTCCCTCCGCAGATCTTTGAAGCGCCGATCAAGCGTGATCTGATGCATCAGGCACTCGTTCGACAGCTTGCCAATGCTCGGTTAGGGACCCACAAGACCAAGTCGCGGGGCGAAGTCCGTGGCGGTGGCGCGAAACCGTGGCGTCAAAAAGGCACTGGACGAGCGCGGCATGGATCACGCCGTTCGCCAATCTGGGTTGGCGGTGGGGGAGCCCATACGCCTCGGCCGCGTGATTACAGCAAGAAAATGCCCCGAAAAATGCGCCGGGCGGCTTTGTGCTCCGCACTGTCGGTTAAAGCTGCTCAAAATGAGATCATCGTGCTTGATAAGTTCTCAATGGCTGCGCCGAAGACGAAGGAAATGATAGAGGTGATCAATCGAATCGCCGGACAAGCAAGCACATTGATCATCCTGCCGGGCGAGAATACCAATGTTGAGTTATCGGCGCGCAACCTGCAGAAAGTTAAAACATTGCGAGCTAATTACTTGAATATTCGCGATTTACTGGGATACGAGCGGCTGGTGATGCCGCTGGACGTGCTGGATGTGATCCAGTCGTATCTGGGCAGCTGAGGAGCGTCGAGATGACAACAATATACGATATCCTGCGTCGCCCGCTTATTACAGAGAAGACGAGCTTTCAGAGCAGTAATCTGAATCAATTCACTTTCGAAGTTGGCTCGAAAGCTAATAAGCAGCAGATCAAAGAAGCGGTTGAGGCGATGTTCGATGTAACGGTCCTGCGCGTGAATGTTATAAATCGACCCGCAAAGGTGGCGCGTAGTTTGCGGAACCGCCGACGACAAGTGCGGCGAGGCGCATACAAGAAAGCGATTGTTACCCTGAAGCCAGGGGACAACATTGATGTGTTCGAAGGGGTTCTTTAATGCCGGTAAAAAAATATAAACCCACATCACCCGGTCGCCGGGGAATGAGCGGACATACATTTGAGGAGATCACGAAGACGAAGCCTGAGGCCTCGCTTCTGATCGCCAGGAAACGCTATGCAGGGCGCAATAATTCGGGGCGAATCACAGTTCGACATCGCGGAGGCGGACATAAACGCCATATTCGAAAGGTCGACTTCAAGCGGGATAAGCGGGAAATAGCGGCTCGAGTGGCTGCAATTGAGTATGACCCCAATCGCTCTGCCCGCCTGGCACTTCTTCACTATAACGATGGCGAGAAACGATACATCCTCGCGCCTTTGGGATTGCAAGTCGGCGATATTGTAATTGCGGGTCCCAAGGTGGAAATTCGCCCGGGTAATAGTCTGCCGCTGGCGAGCATCCCATTGGGAACGACCATTCACAACATCGAGCTGAGCGAAGGGCGCGGCGGCCAGGTGGTGAGATCCGCAGGTACATCAGCACAGTTGCTGGGTAAAGAGGGCGCCTATGCGGCCATCCGTCTGCCATCAGGCGAAGTACGCAGAGTTCGCCAGGCATGCTACGCAACCGTTGGAGAAGTCGGCAACCCTGATCATGGCAACATAAAATTGGGGAAGGCCGGGCGTAAACGTCATAGGGGATTCCGACCTGCGGTGCGTGGATCAGCGATGAGCCCGCGCGATCACCCTCATGGTGGCGGCGAGGGAAGATCCCCGATTGGTTTGCCCGGACCGAAGAGTCCGTGGGGTAAGCCGACGCTGGGCAAGAAGACACGCCAGAATAAGCGCACGGAGAAATACATTATCCGTCACCGATCAAAGCGTCGCCGTTAGCTTTTCAAATCATAAACGGTGGAGGCGAAGAAGAATGTCTAGATCATTGAAAAAGGGTCCCTTTATTGACCCGAAGTTACTAAGAAAAGTTGAAGAGATGAACGAGCGCGGCGATAAGACCGTCATCCGAACGTGGAGTCGGGCGAGCACCATCTTCCCGCAAATGGTCGGTCATACGCTCGCCGTGCATGACGGCCGGCGCCATGTGCCGATTTACATCACCGAGAATATGGTTGGCCATAAGCTGGGGGAATTCGCGCCCACCCGTACTTTTCGAGGACACGTTGGTAGAGACAGGACCACTCGCACGAGGGAAGAAGCATGATAGATCCTGTCGATGTGCGCGCGAAAGTTCGATATGTCTCGATATCACCGCAGAAAGTGCGGCTGGTCATCGATCTTGTACGCGGCATGAATGTCGTTGAGGCGATGAGCGCATTGCGGTTTGAGCAGAAAGCTGCAGCCAAGCCGGTCTATAAACTGCTTCGCTCTGCTGTGGCGAACGCCGAGGAGAACATGGGTCTCAGTAGAGATGATCTCTTTGTGCACACCATTTATGCTGATGCTGGCCCTACCCGCCGCTGGAGGCGCTTCGGCGCACGCGGACGGTTCAAGCCATTGTTGCGACGCTCTTCACATATTAGCGTCATCCTGCGCGAGCGAGAGGCTGAGGCGGCCTGAGAAGAACCTAAGCCTGACCACTGAGCGGGAGCCAATCTCGTTGAGATAATATCCAGCTCGTGGCGGGGAGAATAGTAAGGATTTGAGCGAAAGGAGATAGTATGGGGCGCAAAGTCCATCCAATAGGTTTTCGTCTGAAGATCAATAAAACCTGGGACTCCCGTTGGTTTGCAACGCCAGATAAATATGCAGATCAATTGCACGAGGATCGTGAGATTCGTAATGTGATATTCAAAGCCACGCCGAGGGCGGGCATTTCGAAAATTGAAATCGAGCGCTTCCCGAATAGCGTCCAGATCATTGTTCACACGGCTCGGCCGGGGATTGTCATCGGCCGCAAGGGTGCGAACGTGAAGGAACTGCGTCGCATGATTCAGGAATTGACAGGCACAACCGTAAAGCTCGATATTTCAGAAATCAAAGAACCTGATCTCGATGCTCGGCTGGTGGCAGAGAACATCGCCAATCAGCTTGAGCGACGCATCAGCCATCGCCGGGCGATGCAGCGGGCAATCGGGCAGACAATGAGGCAAGGGGCTGAGGGCATTAAGGTAATGTGCTCGGGCCGGCTGGGCGGCAATGAAATGGCTCGCCGTGAGTGGATGCGTGAGGGACGTGTTCCAGCGCAAACGCTGCGAGCGGACATAGACTTTGCTCGCGTTGATGCTGGGACGAGCTACGGCCGCATTGGGGTCAAGGTTTGGATTTATAAAGGCGAGATATTACCAGAAGCTTTAAATGAGTCGGAAGCGATGGATGTGTACGTCAGCGAGTGAGATGTCTCATTTCCTGAGCGATGAGGTGTGGCGATGTTGATGCCAAAGCGATCTAAACATAGAAAGCAAATGCGCGGGCGGATGAAAGGGAAAGCAAGCCGCGGGACGGAAGTCACTTTCGGCGATTATGGCTTGCAAGCGCTCGAACCCGGTTGGGTGACTGCGCGTCAAATCGAGGCTGCCCGAAGGGCGTTGGTGCGATATATGCGCCGCCGCGGGAAAGTATGGATTCGGATTTTCCCTGATAAACCGGTGACGCAGAAAGCAGCTGAGACACGCATGGGCAAAGGGAAAGGCGCCGTTGATCATTGGGTGGCAGTTGTAAAGCCGGGAAGAATCATGTTTGAACTCTCTGGTTTGGACGAAGAAGCAGCCAAGGAAGCGATGCGCTTGGCTACGCATAAACTCTCGATTAAAACCAAGTTCACCTCGCGTGATTCACTTGGGAGGGGATAAGCGATGAAGACGGTAGAAATCCGAAAAGCATCCACCGAAGAAATTCAAACCTATCTCGACGATGCTCGAGAGGATTACTTCAAGCTGCGCTTTCGGTTTACGACAGGGCAATTGACAGATCACACTCGTTTGAACATCGCCCGCAAGGAGATAGCGAGACTTGCGACGATATTGCATGAACGAGAGCTAGGTATCGAGAGCGAAGGAAGTGAAAAATGACCAATACGCGACGCCGCTTGATTGGTGTGGTCACACGAATAAAATCTGAGAAGACTGTGACTGTACGGATTGACCGCAGCTCCCGACATCCACTTTATGGGAAGGTGCTCCGCACTAATAAAAATTATCTTGCCCATGATGAACTGGGCTGCCACATTGGGGACCAGGTGAAAATGATCGAGAGTCGCCCAATCTCGAAGCGGAAACGCTGGGTGGTGGAGGAGATCCTTCAACGCCAGAGCGAGTTAGAAGCCAGTTTGAGTGCTGTGGAAACACAGGATGAAGTGGACGTGGAGGCGGAAGCATGATCCAGCAAGAAAGCCGTCTCAAGGTGGCTGATAATACAGGCGGCCGGGAACTGCTCGTTATCCGAGTACTCGGTGGCTCAAAAAAACGCTATGGCCGAGTAGGCGATATTATTGTTGGAACGATTAAAACGGCGACTCCGCATGGAGCAGTGAGTAAGAGTGACATCGTCCGAGCAGTGATTGTCAGGACGAAAAAAGAGTACCGCCGAGACGATGGTTCCTACATTCGCTTCGATGACAATGCCGTAGTAATTCTGGACACCGACGGCAGGAACCCCAAGGGCACTCGCATCTTTGGCCCAGTAGCTAGAGAGCTGCGCGAGAAGGGGTTCACGAAGATTGTTTCTCTTGCGCCGGAAGTCCTATAGGAGGCTTGTTGCGGTGGCTCAGACGTTAAGAATCAAACGAGGGGACCAAGTGAAGATTATGAGTGGTCGAGATAAGGGCACACAGGGAGAGGTGATCCGTATCTTACCCACGAAAACGAAGATAGTCGTTCAGGGTGTTAACATCCGTAAGAAACACCAGCGGCAAGTTCAATCTGGTGGACGGACGATGAACCCTGGAATTATTCAATTCGAAGCGCCGATCCACATTTCGAACGTATCGTTGATCTGCCCGAAGTGTAACCAGCCGACACGCATCGGAGTTAGGCGGGTCGATGGCAAAGCTCAACGGTATTGCAAGAAGTGTGACGCGGTCATCGACTCCTAAAAGGAAGAGGGAGCCATAACGGAATGGCACATCATCTAAAAGAACAATTCGAAAAGGAAATTCTCCCGACGCTGATGAAGGAATTCAATCTTGAGAACCTGATGATGGTTCCAAAGATTGAAAAGATCGTTGTAAATGTCGGTGTCGGTGAGGCGATTGACAACGCAAAGGCTCTTGACGCTGCAATCGGCGATATGACGATCATCACCGGCCAACAGCCTGTTGTGACCAAGGCGCGCAAGAGCATTGCGAACTTCAAACTGCGCGAAGGGAGTTCGATTGGCGTAAAGGTCACCCTTCGAGGGGAACGTATGTGGTCTTTCTTCGATCGGTTGGTCAATGTTGCGATGCCGCGCACACGTGACTTTCGTGGAGTGTCCCCCAACAGTTTTGATGGGCGGGGCAACTACACAGTAGGCATCCGTGAGCAATTGATCTTTCCGGAGATCGCATACGACAAAATAGACAAGGTTCGTGGTTTTGAAGTCACGTTTGTGACAACAGCACCGAACGATGAGCTTGGGCACCGACTGTTGCAATTACTCGGAATGCCCTTTGGGAAAGGCGAGGTTTATGGCTAAGACATGCATGCCGATACGGGAAACCCGCAGGAAGTATAAGGTCCGGGTGCGCAATCGCTGCCGCATTTGTGGTCGGCCGCGTGGTTATTACCGCCGTTTTCAGCTATGCCGTATTTGCCTTCGTGAACAAGCGCTGGAAGGTAAGATTCCAGGGCTCGTGAAGTCATCCTGGTAAGAATTGATCGAGAGAGGTTTTAATGAGTGTCTCAGATCCTATTGCTGATTTTTTAACTCGGATCCGTAACGCCGTAATGGCGGGGAATCAGAACGTATCGATCCCGAGCTCTAAGATAAAAGTAGCGTTAGCTAAAATCCTCGTTGAGGAAGGGTTTATCGATGGGTTCGAACAGGTGTCTATTGAGGATAAACCTCAGGATGCACTGCGGATCGATCTCAAGTATGTTGGTGAGCGCCGGGACAGAAAACCGGTAATCACCGGATTGAAACGAGTAAGTAAGCCTGGCCGCCGTATTTATGTCGGGCGGGGCGAGATTCCGTGGGTCCAATCAGGATTGGGAATCGCAATCCTGACAACGCCCAAAGGTGTAGTAACCGGAGTTCGCGCTCGTCAACTTGGCGTGGGCGGAGAGGTGTTATGCGAGGTCTGGTAGCATAAAAGCGTGCCAGATCATGCCCACAATTCGAGGAAGTTCTCCCAAACCCCATGGGACTTGGCAGGAGAGAAGGATAATTTGGGGTGGGTATGGAGCGGAGGCAAGCCTTGAATGATGAAAGATGGAGGTTGAAGTGTCGAGAATCGGTCGTATGCCAATCGTCATCCCGGATGGCGTACAAGCAGACATCAAAAATACTCAAGTCCGTGTCAAAGGTCCCAAGGGTGAGTTGACGAGGGAGTTTCGACCGGAGATGTTAATCAAGCTTGAAGATGGGGTTATCACAGTCGAGAAACCTTCGGACGCGCCGCGGATGCGCGCATTTCACGGCCTTACTCGTTCCCTGATCAACAATATGGTTGTGGGCGTGAGCGAGGGATTTGAAAAAACCCTTCAGATTGAAGGAGTAGGTTATCGACCGGAGCTCGAAGGGAAGGATCTCATCGTGCACGTTGGTTTCTCTCATCCCGTGCGCGTCCCGCCTCTTGAAGGCATTGAATTCGAGGTAGACACGCGCGCACGAACAATTATTGTGAGGGGAATCGATAAAGAATTGGTCGGCCGGGTTGCTGCAGACATCCGCAAAATTCGCCCGCCGGAACCTTACAAAGGTAAGGGAATCCGTTATCAGGGCGAGTATGTCCGTCGTAAAGCCGGTAAGGCCGGTAAGGTGATGGCGTAATTATGGCGAAAGAAAGCAGAAATAAGAAGCGCACACGACGCCATGGTCGGGTGCGGAAAAAGGTCTCGGGAACCGCTGGACGTCCGCGTTTGAACGTCTTCCGGAGCTTAAACCAGATCTACGCACAAGTCATCGATGATGAGCGTGGACACACAATTACAGCGGTCTCCACCTTAGAGCAGGCTCTTCGGTCGAAGCTAAAGGGTTTGAACAAAACAGAACAGGCTGCAATAGTAGGGCAAGAGCTGGCGAAAAAAGCGAAGAAAGAAGGCATTAAGGAAGTTGTCTTTGACCGTGGCGGTTTCCGCTATCATGGTCGGATTAAGGCACTAGCCGAGTCGGCTCGAGAAGCCGGTCTTGAATTCTGAAGAATAAGGAGAGCGATCGGTGAGAAAAAACTTTCGGGATCGTAAAGACGATCGTGATGAATTCGACGAGCGAGTAATTGATATCTCCCGAGTTGCTAAGGTCGTTAAGGGTGGCCGTCGTTTTGCATTCCGTGTCACCGTTGTTGTGGGTGACAACAAGGGGCGAGTGGGGCTCGGCATAGGAAAGGCGCGCGGTGTTCCGGACGCCATCCGCAAAGCAGCCGATAAAGCACGCAAGAACATGCGCCTGATCTCTCTTGTGGGGTCGACTATACCTCATCAAGTAAACTCGAAACACGGTGGAGCGGTCGTCATGCTAAAACCCGCGTCTCCAGGTACAGGGGTGATTGCCGGTGGTGCGGTGCGTGCTGTATTGCAGGCTGCAGGAGTGCAAAATATCCTTACGAAGTCCCTTGGCAGCGCGAATGTCTTGAATGTCGCGCAAGCGACAATTAAAGGGCTCCAAGATCTTAAATGGATCGAAGAGGAGACCGCAAAGCGGGGTAAGGATCGGGGACAACTAATGCCCTTCTGGGAGCGAGAGCGCAATGGCTAAACGAGCAAGCAAGGGAAAAGCCTTGCGCATTACATTGGTGAAGAGCCCGATTGGGTATTCTGAGCGACAAAAGCGAACCGTTCGCGCCCTCGGGTTGCGACGGCTGCGTCAAACTGTCGAGCACAATGACAACCCAGCCGTGCGTGGCATGATCACGAAAATTCAACACCTGGTACAGGTTGAGGAGTAACAACCGATGAAACTACACGATCTTCAACCACGCCACGGCGCCACAAAGCGCCGCAAGCGGGTCGGCCGGGGAATATCGGCTGGACAAGGGAAAACAGCGGGACGCGGCGTAAAGGGGTATGGTGCACGCGCCGGGTCCGGCGGGAAGTTATATCACCAGGGTGGGAATCTGCCTTTTTACCGCAGTCTCCCATTCAAAAGAGGGTTTACCAATATCAATCGCATCGTTTGGTACGAGGTGAATCTCGATAATCTATCGGAGTTGAAAGCCGACGCCGAAGTTACCCCGGATAGCCTTGTAGAAGCTGGCATCCTGCGTAATGCGCGAAAGCCAGTGGTTTTATTAGGCCGCGGAGAGATCAAAGTGCCGTTGAAGATCCGTGTGCATCGGATCACTCAAGGGGCAAAGAAAAAGATCGAAGCTGCGGGTGGGACGGTCGAGCTGCTAGAGGTTTGAAATCAGTAGCCCAAAAGGAGTAAGGGATGCGACGCTCTGCGTGGCGCTTTCTATTCATATCATCGGATATTCGTAATCGAATCCTGATTTCGATATTGCTGCTGATCCTCTACCGATTTGTGGCACACATTCCTGTTCCGGGAATTAACCGTTTAGCCATTGAAGGTGTGATGTCTGGTTCTGGGCAAGGACAGACGTTATTTGGTCTATTAGACTTGCTTTCCGGTGGAACAGTATCGAACTTTTCTGTCCTGGCCATGGGCGTATACCCCTACATCACCGCGCAGATTATTCTCCAGCTTCTGGTTCCCATCATCCCTGCGCTTCAGCGGCGCATGGAAGAGGACCCCCGAGAAGCCCGCAAGTGGCAGGAAAAATGGACATATTATCTTGCGGTGCCGATGTCATCCCTGCAGGCTGTAGGTCAGATCCGGCTTTTCGAGCAGTACGCCACCGGGCAGGGAGGGAGCATCCTCAACACTCCTTTGGGCTTAAACGTGGCCACGATGACCACCATCTTGACGATGACGGCGGGTACGATGTTCGCGATATGGCTGGGAGAGCTTATCTCTGAGTACGGGATCAAGAATCAGGGACTTTCATTGATCATTTTCTCTGGAATCGTCACCCGAATCCCGAGCAATGTCGGCCAGCTGCTTACCGGCGATTTTCAGCAGGTCATCCCTATGGCGATCTTCCTGGTGTTCCTGACTTTAACAACGATCTTTGTCATTGTTTATGTGCAGGAAGGGCGTAGGAATGTGCCTGTAATGTACCCGGGACGGCGTGTGGGAAATCGCATGTCTATGCCGGTTAAAGGCACGTTGCCATTGATGGTCAACATGGCGGGCATGATCCCGATCATCTTTGCACAATCGATCCTGACTTTCCCTGCAGTTCTGGCGCAATTTTTCATCGGCTCAGAGAATGTGACCATTCAGAACATCGCCTTTTTCCTTCAGAATACCTTTGGCGGTTTCAGCGATATCTACTGGATTCTATACTTCCTGATGGTTGTGGCTTTTACCTTCTTCTACACCGATGTTCTCTTCTCGCAGCAGAATTACGGCGAGAATCTGAAACGATCCGGTGCGCAGATCCCGGGAGTGACGAAAGGCGCCGCTACGCAGCGCTATCTGACGCGCGTGATGCGGCGGATCACGTTTGTGGGCGCGTTCTTCCTGGGTATTGTGGCAATTATGCCGTTTTTGGTGGGACTGTTCTGGCCCATGGGAGATTCGAATACGGGGTTGTTGCTGGTTTCATCTTCTGGTTTGCTGATCGTGGTTGGCGTCGTTCGAGATTTATATCGCTCAATCGAGGCGGAGCTTAAACTGCGCGGCTATGACCAGGCGGTATTGGTACGATAGCTCGAGCACCTTACAAACAAAACAGAGTTGGACCAGGCGACGGAGATGGTTATCGACAAAGGTGAGTTGAGCCCGGAACGAATCATGATTGACACTATGACGGATACACGAAGGATCGTTCTGTCGATGAGGACTCACGGATGACATCGAAGCGGGGAATTGTCTTGAAAAGCCCGCGTGAGCTTGCATTGATGCGCGATGCAGGGAAAATCAATGCCCGAGCTCTGGCCGCAGCGCTCGAAGTTGTGCGCCCTGGC
>JAUWFP010000290.1 GCA_030606845.1 Anaerolineales bacterium
TTCGGAAGCTAAGAACGATAACCCTTCCGTTAGACCAAAGAACCTATTTCGCTTTTTTCGTTTATAGCCAGAGTGCCGGCAGTGGAACTCTTCCCTGCCGGTTGTTTTTTTTAAGAGAAACAGGATTCACCAGGCCGCTCAGCTTCTCAGCCACGCCCTGAGCGAAGTCCCCGACCGAAGGGAGTGGGGAGCGAAGCCGAAGGACTCACTCGAAATGACAATAGAGAAAGATGTAGCTCTGATAGGCTGCTATAGCCACGCTTAGATGCCGCCCTGCTATTCCCCGGCGAGCATCTCGCCTAGAAGCTCCTGGACTAGCTGGGGGTTCGCCTTGCCCTTTGTTTCGCGCATGACCTGCCCCACAAACCAGCCGATCACCGATTCCTTACCGGCGCGGTATGTTTTCACCTGATCAGGGTTGCCAGCGATTACATCTGCAATCACCTGACGCAGAGCGCCTTCATCGGATACTTGCGCAAGATTCTCGCGTTCAACGATTTCTGTGGGGGTATTTCCTGTTTCCTCGACTTGATCCAGGAGCGACTTTGCTGTGTTCGTTGTAATTTTCTTCTTGTCGACCATGTCGATGATTTCTGCCAGATGGTGAGGTTGTAATTGGAGCCCGCCCGCCTTGATCCCCTTACTGCGAATGATGCGCAGCACATCATTCATCAACCAGTTCGAAACCGTCTTTGGCTCGCCGTCATAGACATCAACAGCCTTTTCAAAATAATCCGCCAGGCTGCGTTCCTCAGTGAGAATCTCAGCATCGTAGATCGGGATGTCGTACTGTTTGGCGATGCGCGCCCTTCGTTCCAGCGGCAGTTCAGGGAGAGCGGATAGAATCTCGTCCCGCCAGGTCTCATCAAGCTCGATCGGCAGCAAATCCGGTTCACGGAAATACCGATAATCCGCCTCGGTTTCCTTGACGCGCATCTTACGAAGCGTCCCGCTGTCCTCATCCCAATCCAATGTCCAGGCTTCAATGGTGCGGCCTGCCTTAACTTCGCGTATCTGGCGTTTAATTTCAGCCTGAATGGCATCGCGTACATTCTCAATAGAGTTTACGTTCTTGGTTTCTGTCTTTGGATTGAGCACATCCGAACCCTGGATGCGAATGGACACATTTGCATCGCAGCGAAGATGGCCGCGCTCCATATCCGCTTCGGAGATCCCCAGCCAGCGCAAAAGCTGCCGCAAACGAATGAGATACTGCGCCGCCTCATCCGCCGACCGCAAATCTGGACCCGTGACCATCTCAACCAGTGGAACTCCGCAGCGGTTGAAATCGATCAACCTGCGCCCCGCTTCCAAAACTGTCTTCCCGGCATCCTCCTCCATATGAAGCTTGGTGATCGTAACCCGACGCTGATCGCCCTCTGGAAGCGGCACGTCCATGAATCCCCCCAGCGCAAGTGGTTCGTTATACTGGCTGATCTGATACCCTTTGGGAAGGTCGGGGTAGAAGTAGTTCTTGCGGGCGAAGTATGAACGCGATTGAATCGAATCGGCGCGCATCGCAGAAGCCAGCAGCACTGCCTTCTCCACAACAGCTCGATTGAGCACGGGCAGAACGCCTGGCAGTCCGGTGCAAACAGGGCAGATGTTCGTGTTGGGCGGGTCAGCCCAAGAATCCGCTTTACACCCACAGAAAATCTTCGATTTGGTATTCAGTTGAATGTGCGTCTCGAGACCGATGACGGCTTCGTATTCTGACATCGATGGTGCCCCATTTCCCAAAGGATGATCCTTAATTACTATCGACTGTGATACGGATGATCTGATCCTCTACCGTGAGCGCCTCAGCTACTTCGAACCCATCGGTTACATATCCAAATATCGTGAAGAATTCCTCCATTCCCGGAAGTTCATCAAGGGCGATGAAGATCTGGCTGCCACTGGATGCCAGCACATCCGAGCGGAACCAATATCCAAGGGCCCCCGCAGTGGCGGGGCTTCCATTCTCAGAGGGAAGCGTATAACCGATATCACTATTCGGTTGACCCCCGGGGGAACCCGTCACGAAGTAGGACTCAGTCTGCGCGTTGCTGATCGGGAAATCGTCCCAATAACCAAGATTAGCCAGGACGATGAAATTGTTCACGCTCACTGGAGCTGAAAGAGGTTCGAGCTCAACTTGAATCGCACCCTTCGAAGTCTCGATTGTCGCCGTATATTCCTTATCCAAGTCGATAACCATATCGGGCATCCCATTGTAAAGATATTCCCTTTCCACAGGAAGGATCTCCGCGAGTGGACGCCCGTCCTCAGGCACGGGGATCACTGCGTCCGTTATCGGTGTAGGCGTGGGTAACTGACTGTGTTCAACAACCTCGATCTCGACCCGGATCAGACGATCGCCCGGAAAATCCGGATCTTCCGCCGGGTCACGCGGCGTTAATGCAATGATGACATCCACGCCCTCGATGACCTTCCCAAAGATGGTATGCAGGCCATTGAGGTGGGGGGTTGCGCCATAGGTAATGAAAAATTGGCTGCCGTTGGTGCCAGGTCCACCGTTCGCCATTGCCAGCAGCCCTTCCTGGTTGAATGTAACTCCGTGGATGATCTCATCCTCGAATTGATAACCCGGTCCGCCGCTGCCAGTGCCTGTGGGATCACCACCTTGGGCCATAAACCCCGGCAGCACCCGGTGGAAGGTCGTTTCATCATAGAAGCCCTGTTCGGCGAGAAACACGAAGTTGTTGACGGTTATCGGAGCGCCCTGTGTAAATAGCTCTACTCTCACCTCGCCCTTCTCCGTTATGAGGGTGGCGATATAAACCTTCTCGAGGTCTAGGGTGAGCTCTGGAGGGGAATCCCACTGCAATTCTTCGCCCGCGCCTACCTCCTCCCCAGTCTCCTCTGTTTCCTGGAAATCTGGAGAAACTTCGGCCTGGAGCCCGCAAGCCGTAAGAGGCGCGACAAGCAGAAGAAGGATCAATATCCAAAGATTAAGTCCGTAGTTGCGTTTTATTCCAACCATTCGTATTTACTCCATTTCGAAATTGCCTGATTATTTAAACCTACAAAGTTTCGATAACCTTTGGCTTCCGAGCGCGCCACGCCTCTGCCTCGGTTGCCATCTCGTAAGAACGACCTGCTCGCAGCAATGTCGCTTCAGAGAAATCTGGACCGATGAATTGGATTCCTATCGGCAAGCCGTTCTCTCCAAATCCCGCAGGGATCGATAGCCCAGGAACACCGGCATGATTGGCCGGGACTGTCAACAAGTCTGCGTATTGCATGAGCACCGAATCACCGTAGACCGCGCCG
>JAUWFP010000095.1 GCA_030606845.1 Anaerolineales bacterium
ACCACGGATCTGTGGCACTTGCTTATCCAACGGCTCTCCCTCGAGTACGAGAAGTGGCGGAGGGACGCGCCCGAAGACCACACCGTAATCCTTGAATTCTCGCGCGGTGTCGAGCATGGCGGGTATGAAGCGGCATACGAACACCTAAGCCGCGCGATATTAAGCCTGGCTGCCTGCTTGTATGTCGATGTCACTTACGAAGAATCGCTGCGGAAAAACCGCGCCCGCTTCAACCCTGAACGACCGGACAGCATCCTGGAGCATGGGCTGCCGGATGAAAAACTGGAGCGCCTCTACAGGGAGGATGATTGGTCGATCTTCTCGAGTGGGGATCCGCAATATCTATCCATCCAGGACCTCCACGTACCTTACGTCAACTTCGAAAACGCTGACGATGTAACCTCGGAAGGGGGAGAGGCGCTTCATCAGAGGCTAGAGGAGAGCTTGGGCGCACTTTGGTCCCTCTGGCAGCGCAGACCGGCGGTATAATGTTGCTCATCTTGCTCAAAGATCAGGAGTTGTAATGAGCCGTCTGATACGCATACTCATCATTCTCGCCATCCTCGTACCCATCACAACCCCTGCATGGGCTGATGAAGGACCCGTCGTTCAAGCGGTTCTGTTTTATTCCCCATCTTGCGGACACTGCCATAAGATCATCCAAGAAGATCTCCCCCTGCTCTACGAGAAGCACAACAGCCAGGAAGAATGGTTTATTCTCGGAGAGCCGCCAGGTGAAGAGACCAGCGAGCTTCCTCCCATCGTAGGGCTGATGGGCGACACCCTCCAAATTCTGTACATTAACGCCGCAACACCAATTGGGAGCGAATTGTTTGGAAACGCGCTTCTCGCATTCGATGTCCCCCAGAATCGTTATGGCGTCCCGAACTTATTCATCGGGGAAACGAGCCTCGTCGGTTCGATTGAAATCCCCGAGTTGTTCCCGGGATTGATCGATGAAGCGCTCGAGCAAGGCGGTAGCCCATGGCCGGACATCACCGGGTTGGAAGAGGCCATCGAAGCGATGGTCCCTCTCGAGGAGCTTGAGCCAACCGCTGAGTCACCGAGTGAGGGAACACCAACGGTCTCAGCAAACCCGAACGGGACAGCTACCACCGTAGACCCTGTACCTACACCTGGGGT
This sequence comes from Anaerolineales bacterium, assembly GCA_030606845.1. Taxonomy (GTDB): domain Bacteria; phylum Chloroflexota; class Anaerolineae; order Anaerolineales; family E44-bin32; genus E44-bin32. The sequence goes on from JAUWFP010000095.1 coordinate 1,144, forward strand.
TGATTTTTCCGCCGACAATCTTTCTGTATGGGAAAAATTCCAACTTGACCCCATCGGAAACTCGCTCTCTGTAATCGTCTTGATTGGGATGATCGCCAGCCTCGCCGTCATGGCCGTTCGCTGGCGAGACCAAAAGAAGACTAAAAAACGGCGGAACCTGCACTGGGTCGTGCCGCTGCTGGCGATGGTGGGGCTTGTCGTGGCTGGTTATCTGGCTTTCATCGAGTCTACCGGCGGTGAGGCTGTGTGCGGCCCGGTCGGTGACTGCAACACCGTCCAGCAAAGCGAATACGCATTCCTGTTCGGGGTCGTATCCGTTGGTCTGCTGGGTATGCTCTCCTATATCGCCATCCTCAGCGCCTGGCTGATCGACCGTTGGGGTTCGGAGCAATTGGCCGACCTCGCCCAAATCGCCATCTTCCTCATGTCCTTCTTTGGAACGCTCTTCTCCATCTACCTCACGTTCCTCGAGCCCTTTGTCATTGGAGCCACGTGTGCCTGGTGCCTGACCTCAGCGGTGGTGATAACAGCGTTGATGCTGCTCAGCGCCAAACCCGCTAAGGCTGCTTTGTATCGCCTGCGCTCGAACTGATTCAAGCTCCGCTGTTCTTGGATGTGATGGCGTCGTTCTACCATGGCGCGGTCTCCGGATCTGCCGACCGCACAGATGGATTTTCCCGATCGAATTCCCATTTCGCCGGATTTTGGGCGATGTATGCACGAATCCGATTGAATTCGTCTTCGCTACGAATGATGTGTTCGTAATAATTACGCTGCCACAATTTCGCGCCGGGTGTTTTATAGATTTCATTGATGCGTTTTGTTGAAACTGTTTTAAACGCGCCAATCAAACGCCCTAACGGTTTTCGTTTCGGTTGATCCGATCCCGTAGGGGCGGTTCGCGAACCGCCCCTACAATCCGTGATCACTATAATCCCATGCAAATGATTGGGCATGACCACCCATTCATCTATTTCAACATGTTCATATTGCCATTCTAACCACTGCCATGATTCGGCAACGATTTCCCCGAATTCGTTCAACGCCATTTTTCCACACCTCACATCCCCAAACCGGCATTCCCGGTCCAGGGCGCAAATGGTGACGAAATAGGCGCCGGGTTGTGAATAATCGTAGTTCTGCAGTCGTATGGAACGGCGGCCCTTTTTCAATCTATCACCCCCTCCAGCTTATCCTACCGGCCCCATGCTGCCAATACAAGCCGAACACAATTTCGAGTCATCTGTATTGCTTTCAATTTAGGAAGTAATAAAATGCCGTTCGAGAACGTCAAACAGGAAACGCAACTACAGAATTTGAGGGTCATGCCGATTTCAGGTCCAGTTTTAACCTTCATCGCCGTCGCTGTGTACGGCGCGCTGCATAGTCTGCTCGCCAGCAACATGGTGAAGCAAGTTTTTAAGCGCGCCTTGGGTCAAACAAGCGACCGTTTCTACCGATTATTCTTTAATATCGTTGGGGGACTCACCTTCTTGCCGGTTCTCGCCGTTGCCGCGCTCGATCCAGGGCAGACCTTTTACCACCTGACACAGCCCTGGGTTTTGCTCACTTCCGCGTGTCAGGCGCTGGCCGTCATCCTGCTGCTCCTTGGCCTTTTGCAGACCGACTCGCTGCACTTTCTCGGGCTGCGCCAGATATCCCATCCGCAGGCATCAGAACAGAGCGAGTTGGTGATCAACGGGCTCTATTGCCATGTCCGCCACCCGCTTTATTCCGCCGGACTGCTCTTTATCTGGCTCACACCTGTGATGACGACGAGCGTTCTGGCTCTTAACCTCGGTTTAACGCTGTACATAATCATCGGCAGTATTTTTGAAGAGCGGCGGCTGGTCGGCGAATTCGGGCAAGCCTATATCGACTATCAGCGCCGCGTCCCGCGGCTGATCCCGCGGCCCGGCAAATGTTACCCACCAGATCAGGTCATCCGTAAGGCGCGCACATAACTAGGCAACAGCCCACCAGTCAATCCCCTCGCGGAACCCTCTGCTGCACAAGTCCTCGCGGATCAAGGCGCGTGCATTCCTCGACCCCACCGCGGCCAGGACAACAGGATTCGCAAATCGACTCCACCATTCTTTCAACTCCTCCGGCGGAATGATCGGCGCTCCCCTCCGGGTCCGGCCTACCTTCTGCGGATCGATGTCTACAAATGCTGCTATCGGCGCTTCTCCACGCACTAAGTGCTTCGAGAGCCGCCGGCCCATCTGACCGGCGCCCCACACGATCACGGCATCCCTGCCTCGCAGCGGGCCTTGTATCAGGTACCTGGCTTTGGCGCGCAGGAAATTCTCCACGGAATAGCGCGAATCGGTGCGCGTCAGGCGCTTTGGATGTTCTCGCCAGTAGAGCAGAATCTCCGGTATCTTTTCAAACCGCGCCCCATCAAGGTATAAGCGCAGCCAGAGATCGTAGTCCTCTGGCCAGCCAAACTCCTGATAACCGCCAAGCGCCTCCACCCGCCTCCTTCGAAACGCGACCGAGGGGTGAGCCAACGGGCTCTCGACGAAAATATCACGCGTAATCGCATCGTGATCTACCAATTTGTTTAACCAATCGATGTAAATTTGAAAACCTTCGCGAACGCCGTCGCGCGGGAAGCCCTCAACCAGGCTGCCCACCACGGTCACCTCCGGGTTCGCCTCAAGATACGCGACCTGGCGCTCCAGCCGCTCGGGATGGGCGACATCATCAGCGTCCATCCTGGCAACGAGATGTGAACGGCACGCCTCCATTCCGATATTCAGGGCAGGGATGATGCCTGCATGGGCAATGGTTAGGATGCGCACGCGCGCATCTTTCCCGGACCATGCAGCTAGTTTCTCAGAGGTTGAGTCTTCTGATCCGTCATCCACAGCTACGATTTCAAACTCTAGCAGTGTTTGATCCATGAGTGACTGCATGGTCTCGTCGAGAGTCTCGCCCGCGTTGTAACAAGGCATGAGCACCGAGATCATCGGTTCCGCTGTGATATCATCAGATGTTGAAATCATTTTTGAGGCGAGGTTCATCATGCTGCCAATAAACTTTTCATGGGACACGATCCTGGAAGCCACAATAGACTTCCTTCCCAAACTCGGCGCTGCCGCTCTTATCCTCCTGGTAGCCCACCTGCTCTCGAAGTGGCTCACAAGGCTCCTGCGCAACAGGATGGAGCATGGAAAGCGGGATCCGGAACTGATTGTACTCCTCGAGATGATCACGCGCCTGGGAATACTCGCCCTGGGCATCGTCCTCGCACTCGATCAAATTGCACCCGGGCGCTTCAACACTTTGATCGCCGGCTTGGGCATCGGGGGAATCGCAATCGGCTTTGGTCTTCAGGACATCATTAAGAATTTCATCTCCGGCATCCTCATCCTGCTTCAGCAACCGTTTGAGATCGGCGACAGTATTGAAGTCTCGGGTTTTGGCGGCACCGTACTCGATATCTCCGTTCGGGCAACCGAGCTAAAGACCTGGGACGGCCGCATCGTTATCATCCCCAATGGTGATGTCTATGCGAGTTCGGTTGTCAATTACAGCAAGTCCGTACACCGCCGGATCAGTCTCACCGTCGGCGTAGGTAACGATTCCGATCTGGATAGGGTTGCCAGAATTACACATCAGGTAATCGCCGGTCTCCCGGGTGTTTTGAAAGACCCGCCGCCATCGGTTACGTTCCGAAACTTCGGCGAATCCTCTATCGACTTCACGCTGCTGTTTTGGACCGATACAATGGAGGTGGGCATTAATAATGCTCAGGATGCGGCGATAAAAGCCCTGAAAGAGGTTTTCGATCGCGAAGGTATCGATCTTCCGTACCCAACGCTCTCGATAATATCGACAACTGGCTAGCCTTTTTTAATAAAAGAGTGCGGCTTTACAACCGCACTCTTTTGATTCTTGAAGCTTGGTTTTTACGTAAGCTCGACGATGTGATCGCGGGGCTCACACCCGATCAGTTCCCCTCGGGTTTTACGAGGTGGCACGCCGTCCAATGACCGGCCCTTATCTCCAAGTATGCAGGCTCCTCTTTAAAACAGATGTCCACAGCAACCGGGCAGCGGGTATTGAAATTACAGCCAACAGGCGGATCCGATGGATTGGGAATATCCCCCTCCAAGATAATTCGCTGCCTCGTTTCGATGATATCTGGATCCGGTATGGGCACCGCCGACATCAGCGCCTGAGTGTAGGGATGTAGAGGATTTAAATAAATCTCATCACGATCGGTTATTTCCACGATCTTGCCCAGGTACATCACCGCCATGCGATCGCTGATATGACGGACCATGCTCAAGTCGTGAGCGATGAATAAATAGGTCAATCCGAGCTGTTCCTGCAGTTCTTCCAACAAGTTGACCACCTGTGCCTGGATGGAGACGTCCAGAGAGGAGATCGGCTCGTCACAGATGATTAGATCGGGGTTCAGAGCCAGGGCGCGGGCGATGCCGATGCGCTGCCGTTGACCGCCGGAGAACTCGTGTGGGTAGCGGTTGACGAAGTAAGGGTTGAGGCCCACCATCTGCAGAAGCTCTTGAACGCGGTCGTGCTTTTCTTTCCCGCTAACAACTTTGTGAACTTCAAGCGGCGCGGCAATGATAGAACCCACGGTCATGCGGGGGTTCAACGAAGCGTAAGGATCCTGAAAGATCATTTGCATCTTGCGCCGCATTCGGCGCAAATCTCCGCCGACCACTTCCTCTAAATTAGTGCCCTCGAAGATGATCTCGCCAGCGGTCGGTTCATACAATCTTAGGATGGTCCGCCCTACTGTAGTCTTCCCGCAGCCAGTTTCCCCGACCAACCCGAGAGTCTCCCCTTTAAGAATGTCAAAACTGACGTCATCTACAGCTTTGATGTCGCCAACATGACGTTGAATGATGGTTCCCCGTATAACGGGGAAGTATTTCTTCAGATTGCGGACTGAAACCAAAGAGCCATTCCCGCTGCTCATCAAGCATCCCTTCCGGCGACGTGCTCCCATCGCCAGCAAGCTACAATATGTCCTTCATCATCCGTCGGCTCCAACGGCGGCATTTCCTCTAAGCATTGATCTTTTCTATAGGTGCAGCGAGCATAAAACGGGCATCCCTGCGGCAAGTCGATTAGATCCGGCGGCAGGCCCGGGATAGATACCAACTTTGTGCCCGGCACCTCATCCAAGCGAGGCAGTGATCCAAGCAAGCCAATTGTATATGGATGGCGAGTGCGTTTATAGATGCTGCGCACATCGCCTCTCTCAATGATATATCCGGCGTACATCACATTGATCTTCTTGGCCAATTCCGCTACGACACCTAGGTCATGGGTAATCCACATCACCGCCATCCCCAACTGAGCCTGCAATCGCCGCACTAAATCCACGATCTGGGCTTGAATGGTGACATCCAGAGCAGTGGTGGGCTCATCGGCAATGAGTAATTTTGGATCACAGGAGAGTGCCATAGCGATCATCGCTCGCTGTCTCATACCCCCGGAGAATTGGTGAGGGTAATCGTCCAGCCGCTGCATTGCAGCCGGGATACCAACCATCGCCAGCAATTCCCCCGCCCGTTCTCTCGCCTCATTATCTGTCATCCCAAAATGAATCTTCAAAGCCTCGACAATCTGAGTGCCCACTGTGAAGACAGGATTGAGGGACGTCATCGGATCCTGAAACACCATCGCAATCTCTGCGCCCCGGACCAGCCGCATGTCGCCGGAACTGAGCTTCAGGAGGTCACGGCCGTCATCGAAGATAACTTCGCCGGCGTCGATTTTCCCTGGAGGACTGGGGATCAGGCGCATGATGGAAAGCGCATGAACGGTTTTTCCGCAACCGCTCTCACCCACGACACCCAAAGTCTCGCCCGCCTCCATGGCGTACGATATCCCGTTCACCGCATGGACGACGCCTTCATCTGTGTAGAAACGGGTTGTTAGATTTTTTACATCTAGTAATACTTCCATCGATTCCCTTATAAGAGAACTGAGTTGGCAGAGTTACACATATTCTCGCGGCGCTTATTGAGCCTATGCCTGAAGTTTTGGATCGAGGGCGTCGCGCAGGCCATCTCCCAGCAGGTTGAAACCCAAAACACTCAGCATGATTGCAAGGCCCGGGAAGGTAACCGCCCACCAGGCGCCGCTTGCGAGGTAGCGGTAGCTGGCGCCCAACATCGACCCCCATTCCGGTTCCGGTGGAATGGCCCCCAATCCCAGGAAACCGAGTGCCGCCGCCGACAGAATCGCGCTTGCCAAACCCATCGTCGTTTGAACGATGACCGGTGACAGCGTGTTGGGGAAGATATGGCGAAAGATGATGCGCATGTGCCCTTCCCCCGTAGCCTGTGCTGCTAAAATGTACTCCTTTTGGATCACCGATAGCACCGTCGAACGTACCAATCGAGCGTAGATGGGAAT
>JAUWFP010000063.1 GCA_030606845.1 Anaerolineales bacterium
GTCGGTTTGCCTCACCGCGGCAACGAAGGCGCCCAAGTCCGGGGATGGATTGCGCTCACTGAGTTCTTCTAGAGCCTGCCCGCGCGGATGGCCGCGGTCTAGCTGTCGGACCATGCGGCGGAGTTCATCTCCGAGCAATCCCGGATACCTCTCTGCAACCCTGCGCAGCGCGGTTTCAAATCCAAGCCCCGCCTCCATTCCCAGAGACAATCGATCCATGAAGTAAGGCAATTCATTATCGATATCCATCTGGCGCCGTTCGACCCGCCAATTGAGCCACATTGGAGGCCCGTAATAACCTGCAACCACGAATACAATCGCGAGAAACCACCCGACCAGGTCCCACCCCCGCCAGATGCCGAGCAGTACGCCGAAGGCAATGGATCCCAACAGGAGAAGCCATCGGAACGCGGCGAAATCGCGGATGGACCACGGCATCCCTGAATGGGCCAACCTCGACTCCCCGATTATTGAGAGCCAATGTCGGATTAAAACATCAGGCAGAGGGACGAACTCAAGTATGGGTTTAATTCGTTCCGCCAAACTGATCTGCTTACTTACGCTGGGCGATCCCGCCCGGACCTGCACCCCCATCAGCGCAGTATAGACAATGATGAGTACAACCAGGCCGGTGAGCGTGGAGATCACAAGTGAGAGAAGTGAACTTTCCATGTTCAATACCGGATCCGGACCATGCGTGAGATGATCGCCCAGCCAATAAGCTGCAAGACGAACGCGACAACAACGAGCAGCTGCCCGATGAGCGTATCGAAAAGCACGTCGATATAGCGGGGGTTAAAAGCCAGAAGAATGCCCGCGGATACGGGAACTAAAGCGGCGATAACCGTGCCCGTGAGTCTTCCCTGTGTGGTGACCGCCCGCACTTCGCGTTCAAGCTCGACGCGGCCGCGCAGCAGATCGGCGGACTCTTCCAGCATGCGGACCATATCTCCACCGAACTGCCGCTGCAGGATCAATCCATCCAATGCCAGCGCCAGGGATTCATCGGGGTGTTCTGAAAGAAGCTTGCGCAGGGCTTCATCAATCGGGTGTCCCAGGGAAATTCGTCTTGATAGTTTCGCAAAAGCCTCTCTTATCGGCGAAGGCAGATCTTCCTGTGCGAAGCGAATCGCCTGTTCGAAGGACAGACCGGCTGAAAGGCCGGAGGCGAACGAGTCGAGCGCCTGCGGGAGCTGCTCTCCGAATCGGCGGCGATAAGTTTGCGCCCGATTGCGAATCAATGTCCTCGGCAGAATTGGCAGGATGAAAGCCAGCGCGAACCCAAGCAATACACCTCCTATGCGGTTGCCGATGAAGCCGCCCGCTATAGCCGCGGCGATGAGGAGCAGCAAGTAGCGTGAGGGTTTACCACCCAGTTCGGCGTCCTGCCATTCCTCGAACAGCGCCAACCCCCACGTTGTCCTCCAAACAGGCTTCGCCAGCCACTCCAGAGGGTCCGGAATCCTGCGCATCAGCCATAAGATAATTGGCTCCGGTTCTAGAGCGGGCAGTTGAGAAACCTCAGCAGTACGCGCCTTCCAGACCCGGCGCATCGTGCCCGCCTCCACCCACAGGATCAGTGATAAGACAACCACCAGAGTCGCAGAAGCGAGGGCGATCGCTGGAAAAAAGGCTGGATGCGCCCATGAAGCCGACTGCAATTGCCGGCGGAACAACCAGACAATCAGCACAAAGAGCGCTATGAGCGCGGCGCCAATCAATGTCGTACGGTTAAAAATGCGGCTTCGAATATTCTCAAACGTGGTGGACTCTCCCCTTCAAGTCTCGTGTTGCTGCTGGTTACCGTTTCTGGGTCGTGCACTCCTTGTGCGCCCCTTTCTTCAGATCATAGCGAAAGAGCGGGACAAGCTTGAGCGCTTCACCCTCTTTCGCCGAGAGCTCGGTGATGGCCGTGATCACCCTGCGACCATCCGCCAAACGATCCTGCTGGAGGACGATTTCGACAGCTCCGGCGATCATCCTGCGAATGGCCGTCACCGGCATGTCGAAGCCAGCCATCAAGCCCATCGACTCCAAGCGGATCATGGCATCGGCGGGAGAGTTGGCGTGCAGCGTGGTCAATGAACCGCGATGCCCGGTGTTCATCGCCTGAAGCATGTCGAAGGCTTCACCGCCTCGAACCTCACCTATGATGATCCTGTCCGGCCGCATACGCAATGCGTTGCGTACTAGTGTGCGAATGGGAATCTCCCCCGTCCCCTCGATGTTCGGCGGTCGAGATTCGAGCGACACCAGATCCGGGTGCTTAAGCTGCAGCTCAGCAGCGTCCTCGATCGTGATGATGCGCTCTCCCTCCGGGATGCAAAGGCCAAGTGCGTTCAGCGTCGATGTTTTTCCCGAACCCGTACCGCCGGAAATGATGACGCTAACACGATCGATCACACACTTACGCAGGAATTCCGCGATCTCCTCATTGATTGTGCCCAGTGAGGTCAGTTTCTCGAGCGTGAACGGATCGCGGGCGAACTTACGGATCGTTAGTGCCGGCCCGCCGATTGCCAGGGGCGGGATAATGACATTCACACGCGAGCCGTCTGGTAACCTGGCATCCACGAACGGGCTGCTCTCATCAATCCGCCTGCCGATAGGCGCGACGATGCGGTCGATCACATGCCGCAGATGAGCATCATCGCGAAAAGTCACATCCACCCGCTCGATTCTTCCCTCGCGCTCGATGAAAACATTCTGGACGTCGTTGACCATAATTTCCGTGATGGCGGGGTCCTCTAACAGCGGCTCGAGTGGACCCAATCCAACGATGCGGTCGACGACTCCGCGGATGAGTTGCTCAGTCTGGTCCTTGGTGAGAATCAACGACTCACCTTCCAACACACGGCGAGTTCGCACGGTCAGCGCATCCCGCTCGGGCACACCATCCAAATCACCGGCTTCCATCTCAGCTTCCAAGTCATCCGAGAGCAGCCGGTGGATGCGATCTTCAAGATCGAGCAAATCAATAGGTTGAGTTGATGCCTTCTTCTGTGCCATAGACGGTCCTTGGCGGCTAACGCTCTATCGACGCGTTTTTGATCATAGGGGCATGACCCAATTCCTTGCGCCCCGCTACCGCTTTACGCAATCTCGCGGCCAGCAATACAACCCCGCGCCCGAAGCTGCTGCGCCTGTCGCTGACGCAGGGGTTTCCAAAGCTCACCTGGTATCCAACGGCGCGCGGATCCGGTGGAAGCGCTGCCAGCAGCGGAATTTCCAATGACCCGGCGATCTCCGCCGGGCTGGCGGGATGCCGCCGTGTGATTTGATTGACCACCAGGCCGCTCTGATCCCGTAAGTTAACCGGCAGCGATTTAATCAGACGCCCAGCGGCCCGCAAAGCCGGCGGATCGGCCGTGGTCACAACCAGCGCAATATCCATCATCGCAAAGACCTTCTGCGTAACCGCAGACATTCCAGTGGGCATATCGAGCAAGAGCCACTCATTCTCGTCCGCGAGATAACCGAGCAGTTGGACAACCGCCAGCCAGTCGACATCGTTGAGCCACACATCTGGAGTTCGCATGAAGCTCAAACCTGTTGGATGCTGGGCAATGATGAGTTGCAGATGCTTTGGGCTGATCTCCTTCACGACCGGCAGCAAATCCGCCCAGGAACGCTGCGGCGAGAGATCCAACAGAAGATCGTCAGCGCCGGATCCCGGATTGAGATCGAGGAGCAGCGTTTGACCATGGCCAGCGAGGGCGCACCCGAGGTTCGTCGCCACCAGCGACGCACCCACGCCGCCCTTCGCCGAGAGGATCCCGATGACCGTCACGCTACGAACCTCCCTCGGGTTGGAGCAGGATCAACAGCGAAAAACCGTTCGCACGAGCATATAGAATGGCGACCGCCTCCTCAATGGATACGGCCAAAGTCAATTGATCCGGGTGATCGCTTGCGCCATCAAAGCCCAGGATCTCCACCGAAGAGACGATCACACCCGCTTCCTCAACCGGTTGACCGGTGAGATAGGCGAGGAGGTCGACATGATCACCCGTGATCACCCCTGGAATCGGGCTTGCGAACCAACCTGCCGGGATCACGATCGCCCAACGTCCGTCAGGCAGGCGCGCCGAAAGCCCCGACCCTCTTTCACCGGAGAAATCGGAGGTGAGCAGCACTTCATTTGCCTTGACCGGCGCGATCAACATCCGCCCTATCGCTTGAGCGGCATCCGTCAGATGCCCTTCCGGCAGAAGCCCTTCGGGTACAGGGCGGGTTTCGACCATCTCCGCGGTGATTTCCGTACCTGGCCGCAGGTCTTGCTGCGCCACCAGGGCGCGCGCAGTTGGGAGAGCGCTCGCCTGCAGACGGTTGAGGAAAAAGAAGGTGAGAATCCCCGCCAGCGCAGCGAGAAGCAGCGCCAGAATGATGTAGAAAGGAATCCTTCGGCGGAATCCTGCAGCCCAGCTCGGGGTTGTCTCCGGTGTCGGTGTCGGCTTGCCATCCATATTGAGATCCTTCTTTATTGGTTATCCAATTTCTCACTTAATACTGTGTTGATGGAACCAAGAAAGCGGCTGAGTCAGCCGCTTTGTTGATTACCTTTGGTTGTCTCGCAACATGTCCCCCAGTCTGTGTTTCATCGTAGGTCGAATGTAGCACAGCACGAAGGGGCGTGTCAACTGGGCGAATATCATTAAGTCAAATCTGTACGGCCAATTTTCCTCGTTCGCCTGAGGTGTGGAGGTCTTGCGATCCATCTGAGGCTCGATTAAGCCGCGCCAGAACCAGTCAGAACCGAGGATCCCTCCTAGGGAAAACGAGGACGTACATGAACGTCGTCCAGGGCAGGAAGATGAAGCCTAGGATCGCCCTTCGATATGATCTATCCTTCGATCTGCGCCTCCTTTGAACCGGTTCCTCCATCATTATGAAGCTGATTCAACCAACTTTTACAGAGGTGATACACACTCGCCGCGCCGATCAGCTCCCCATCGACAGTCAATTCAGAAGGATGCAGCAGGAAGGGGTGCGTTTGCGTGCCACCCAGGCCGCCGTGGAACCCGATTAACTCCTCGAAGGCTGCGCCTTCGTTATTCTCGGGATCATAGAAGCTGTTGACGAGGATGTCGGGACAATTCGGGAAACTGTCGGTGCGCCTCAAGTGGGCCGGCGCGTTCGAACCGAAGATGGTCAGCGGGTTTCCACCTTCAATCCGATCGTCTTTGAGGTAATACACGCCGTTGGCGCCCATCGCGACAGGCCCATCTTTCTCCGAACGCACCATGATGAAACCGATGCCTTCGTGCGCCCGCAAACCGGGGATCACATCCGGGAATGATTCTTCGATCTCCTCCAATGTCATTCGATGGTCCCATTCCGTAAAAGTGATCAGCCCTAGATTGCCCGAGGCCAGCGCGATGACTTGAGGTTTCTCCTCCTCATCTTCCTTCTGTGAGTGCTCTAGAGCCTGTTCTGCTTCCGGACCAATGAGGACATTCCCATCCACAGTCTGATCCTTGAGCGCTCTTCCCATGACTTTGGAGGCCACCGAGGTTTCGTTATGAATTGTGTCCGACATGAGCACGCTCAGATGACCATACGCTTCTCCAGCGGTCTCATAGCTGCCAACTTCGACGCCCTCGCGCATGAGCTGCTGAACGAACTCCTCGAGCGACATGTCGTAACGTTGTTTAAATGTTGCCCCACCGGTTTGACCGTGATCGGAGAGAATCACGAGGTGATAGGGTCGCGGAGCATCGCGAATAGCAGTTTCCAAGCGGCCGAACTGCCGATCGAGCTTGAATAAGACATTGAATACGCCTGGATCGAGAATTCCAGAGTGGTGTGCGATCTCGTCGTACCCCACAAACGTGGCGTAGGCTGATTTCCGTCCGGCAAACACATCGCCGATGAGTGTATAGATATTCAGCTCGCGCATCAGGACTGTCATCGCCGCGCGGATGAAGGGATAGAGCCCGCCGCGATGACTCTTGTCGAGGATGGGCTGGACGTTGTTCTTTCGTGCCGCCCGGAACTGGCGCCATTCAAGAATGACATCCCACAAGAAGAGCAGCAGTGTCCGGGAAGCGTTATAGGGATTGGTGAAATACGCCTGGAATTCGGAGGTGTGAAACTTGGTCTTGTCCTTTATCGTGCTTGCGGTAGCCATGACGTACACCGCATCGCCTGAGAAAAGGTTCCCGCGGCTGGCGCCATCATCAGAGAGCAATCCGTTCCCATCTGAGTGAGATTGTTCCATTCCGGACAAGAGGCTTGGTTTGCTCGAAGCGATAATCTCACCGCTTTCTTTGTCATACCAGCGGAACGCGGGGATGTCGCTGTTGTTTCCATGGAGGATTCCCGCCTAGCTGGCGGAGGTCGGTGAAGAGGTATCCGTCTCCCAACTCGACAGCGTGTGGCTACCGCTCTCCAGCCAGTGCTGAAGCGTGGGCATGTACCCTTCTTCAAGAGCTTTCTCCAGGATAGGCCGCGCCAGACCATCGATCTCCAGGAATAAGACACCGGGTACGTCTGTGACTTCGGGCTTGGCGGTGTGCTTCATACGCCGCTTCACCAGGTTGCGGTACCAGGAGCTGTCGTCGTCTATGGTGAGCAAGGTGCTCAAGATGATGTTAATCGCCGACATACCCAATGCCACCCAGAACGCTGTCCAGAAGCCATCGATGCTGAACCTATCCATCAGCTGTGCGGCAAACCACACGACGAGGCCATTCATCACCAGCGCCGCAAACCCGAGCGTAAAAACGGCAAACGGGACCAAAACAAAGCTCAGCAAGGGCCACAGCAGCGCGTTTAGAAGACCAATAACTGCTGCTCCAATGATTGCCACGCCAAGGCTTTCAATGTAGACGCCATTGAGGAGATAGCTCATGATAATTAGGGCGATTGCTGAAATCGCCCAGATGACCAGCACTCGTAGGATTGAGTGAAGTGCGCTTGGTATCTTTCCAACGGTTTTCTTGGACTACCTCCGGGCTTGAATGTGTACAAAAAATAAAAACTGGATTTATAAATATTCGCCTGTGCAGAGCTCCATGACGGGTCAGTTCCCCAGCGTAGCCACCATGATGGCCTTGATCGTATGCATGCGGTTCTCTGCCTCGTCAAAGACGATGGATGCCGGCGATTCGAAGACCTCATCGGTCACTTCCATGCTCTCGAGGCCCAGTTTTTCCTTCATCTTCTTGCCAATCTTGGTCTCTGCATTGTGGAACGCTGGCAGGCAATGCATGAATTTTACATCTGGATTGCCGGTTAACTCCATGGCCTCCGCATTCACTTGGTAGGGCTGCATGAGCTTAACGCGCTCTGCCCAGACTTCTTCAGGCTCACCCATGGAGACCCAGACATCTGTGTAGAGGAAATCGGCGCCCTTGACGCCCTTGGCTACATCATCGGTGATGGTCAATCGAGCGCCGGTCTCCTTGGCGATCGCTTTGCACGTTTTGACCAGGCTCTCTTCAGGCCAGTTCGCCTTCGGAGCACACAAGCGTACATCCATGCCCAGTTTCACGCCGCCGACCATGAGCGAGTTGCCCATGTTGTTGCGAGCGTCGCCCATGTAGCAGAAGGAGATATCGGGCAGGTCCTTGTAGGTATGCTCGGTCATCGTGAGCACATCTGCCAGGATTTGTGTAGGATGAAACTCATCGGTCAATCCATTCCATACCGGCACGCCGGCGTACTCTGCAAGAGTCTCGACAATTTCCTGGCCGAATCCTCGGTATTCGATCCCGTCGTAAGAGCGTCCTAAAACACGGGCTGTGTCTTTCATTGTTTCCTTGTGACCGATATGGGAACCACTAGGGCCCAGGTAGGTCACATTAGCTCCCTGGTCGAACGCCGCGACTTCGAAGGCTGTACGTGTCCGTGTTGAGGCTTTTTCAAATACCAGGGCGATGTTCTTACCCATCAGGGTCTGCTGCTCGTAGCCGCCATACTTGGCGGCTTTTAGATCCGCAGATAACTTGAGTAGAAATTTGATCTCCTCAGGTGTGAAATCCAGCAGTTTTATAAAATTCCGGTTACGAAGATTGAATGCCATGGTTTCCTCCTTGAATGGCTAAGGTTTAGTTTTGGAAAATCTGACATGGTAAGAAATCGCCCATACCTAGGAATCATGCAACTGGCAGTGACAGCAAAGTGTACACGCCAAAGACCAGCAATCCAATGCCGATGGCGAGCAGCACCCAGCGGATCGGCTGCCATTCGAAGCGGGTGGCAATGCCGGCGAAGAAGAGCACGGTCGCCAGCAGCACTGTGCTGAAGGCATAATCATCGCTCGTCTCGTTAGACTTTTCTCCCGTGGCGAACAATGCGCCCTCCTCCTGCATCGAAGCGACCTGATACTCCTCCATGAGGAAGGGTTGAGAGGGCGCATCCGGGTTGTTGACTGGATCGGTTGCAACCCAGGCCTCGAAGGCCGGGTTGAACTCATCTCGGAAGCGACCTTCATAGAAGTTCAACAAATCCTCATTCTCCGCGACGTATGCATCCACCCAGCCCTCGAAGAGGATGACATCGAGCGTGACCAGCTGACCTCCTAACGTGGAGGCGCGCGTCGATTCGACCCGCAGGGAGGAAGCCCTGCTAAACTGTATCGACTTGATGCCCCCCCCACTGCGCAGATTGATAGCCGCTCCAGGCGGTGCCGATGGCCACCACGGCCAGCAAAGTGGCCGACAGAATCTCACTCCACTGCTCGCCGATCGTTTTGCGGATCGCTCGGATTTGCGCCTCGACCTCTCCCGTTACTTCTGTGTGTTCATTTGTGCTTGTCATCATTTAGCTCCATGCATGGTGAGAATCGTCATCATTTGTCGCACATCATCACTAGATATTTAACGAACATCCCCGTTGAGGACATAGAATATTGTAATCAATTTTGTCAGTGGTGTCGTCGGTGCAAAATCCCCATAACCGATCGTCGTCAGGGTGACGACGACGAAGTAAAACGAGTCGATCCAGGATCAACCCTCCAACCAGTGATACAGGGGTGTTCCGCTTGCGATCATGAGAAATGCGCATAAAAAGAGCGGACGCGCTCCGGTTTAACAGCAGTCCGAGGAACAGCGCCCTGTATAACGGGATATATCTCGTGACTTTTCGTTCGTTCATAATGTCTGCCCAGTCTGCGTTTAAGAGGATGTCGAATGCAGAACAGCACGAAGGGGTATGGAGGTCTTGCGACCCATTCACGGCTTGATAAACCGCGTCAAACCCATTCAAATGCAACCAAACCCGGTCACGACATTTGACATCTTTGTGTGAATCATGCTAAGGTAGGCTATATAGCTCTCTGGTACTAGCGGGGTTTTCTTCCTTTAAGGAGGGACCAGCCATGAAATTTATCCGTGCTTTGACTGTAGCGGCGTTGTTCGCCGCGCTTTTCGTTCTCGCGCTCCCGGCACAAGCAGACTGCGGCGACGGCGATCCGACCTGCCTCCTTGAGCCGCCGGTTTCGGTAGAAATACGCACCGATTCGACCAGCGGAGATGCTTCACTGACTGCTGCAGAGAGTGGTGCGCTCACGCCGCTCGACTTCGCTGTTCCCATGCCTTTGCCGCGGCGTGTTGAAGCGCCATTGGTCTCGGCACCATCAGATCCCAAAAGCACGGATTCGATTCCTGACTCCACAAACATCTCCATCCCCATGCGCTACCAG
>JAUWFP010000043.1 GCA_030606845.1 Anaerolineales bacterium
AGATAAGCAAAAAGGAGCTGCCTAAACCTTCTTTTTAGACAGCCCCAATGCTTTAAAGATAGGGCTCTAAGAGGTGTGATTCGGGATTCCCTGGCCTAGCCCGCCAGGGCAGGCGGACTGGGGATAAGGATTAGAGCTTAGCAAGCTGATCGTATATTGGCTCTAGCGCAGAATAGGTCGCTTCGAAGACCTCGTAAATTTTATCGTATGCCGCCTTTTCTTCCGGCTGAACTTCAAAGACGGAAGCAATCGGGGTTAATTTTTCCGCGATCGTAAAATCTGGAAATAATCCTACACCAACGCCACCGGCGATTGCAGCACCCAGTGATGTGGCTTCTTCTAACATAGCAAGCCGTATGACATTGACTCCATACACGTTCGCCATAATCTGGTTCCATAATCGGCTTTGTGCACCTCCACCGATCACCCGCATTGCATCGATCTTGGCGCCTTGGTTCTGAAAAGCTTCCAGGATAACCCGTAGGTTTAAAGCAATCCCTTCTAAAACGGCACGGATCATATCAGAGCGTGTGTGAGTCATCGTTAGTCCCACAAACGCTCCCCTGGCGTTCGGGTTCCAGCGCGGGCTTCTTTCACCTAAAAGGTAGGGCAGGAAAATTAGTCCCCGCGCGCCCGTAGGAGACTGCTTCGCCTGTAGGTTCATCAATTCATAAGGGTTTATGCCGATCTGGTTGGCTGACTTGACCTCCAATGAACATAACTGGTCGCGAGTCCACTGGTAGGACCCTCCGGCCGTCTGCATGGCACCGGTGGGGGTGAAGAGGTCAGGAACTAGATGAGCCCAGTTGAACGTACGCAATTCCGGATCGTAAATGGGCTTACTGGTGGCAAGCCCAATCCAGGAAGAAGAACCAATGTAGTTGTATGCCATGCCTTCTCGAATTACACCCGCCCCAGTTGCCGCGCAAGAACCGTCACCACCCCCAATAACAACTGGCGTACCAGCAGTAATGCCAATATCTTCAGAAACTTTACTCATCACCTCGCCAACGACGTCACTAGATAGATGGATCACGGGCAGTTTTGCAGGATCTAAGTGTAATGCTTGTAGTATGTCCTCAGACCATTCAGCCTGCTCGAGATTGTATAAATTCATTCCCCCAGCATCCGAGCGGTCGGTGACGAAGTTGCCGGTTAAGCGAGCTACGATTGAATCCTTAGCGTGCAGGAATTTATAAGTTTCATTGTAAATATCAGGCTGGTGATCGCGCACCCATAGTATCTTCGATGCCGAGTAAGAAGGACTGAGACGATGTCCGGTGATGCGGTACACCTCCTGTGGACTGATTTGCTCCGCCATCCACCTAGCCTGTTCGACGGAACGTTGATCTGCCCAGATAATTGCATCTCTGATTGGATGTCCCCTCTGGTCGACAGGAACGCAACCCATCATCTGTCCGCTAAAGACTACACATGCAATTTCATCCCGACCTATACTAGATATCCGCAAGAGTTCCTGGGTTGTCGCACAGACAGCCTCCCACCAGTCCTCCGGGTTTTGTTCTGCCCATCCAACCTGCTCGTACTTGGTCGCATACCCGTGGAAAGTGCTGTTAACCAGAGAGCCTTGATCATCGTAAAGCGTAGCTTTGTTACCTGTTGTGCCCAGGTCATGAGCTAAAATGTATCTTTTCATTCCCTCTTTCGTATTAACCTCATGTTAGATTAGATATAGCGGGGCTTTCGGACCGAAGCTTGCCAAAATCCCCGCATTACTTGTATCGGCCGGTCAGATTGTTAATCCATGCCCATCATCTTGCGATAGAACTCAATCTGCGATTCGCGACCGAGCCGGTTTGTTATCGCTTCCCATTCATCGTAAATCGTCTGTAGTGCTTCTGCTGGGTCCATCTCCCCGGTAATCGCGGAGCTGACATAGATGTCGAGTACGGTGTCCACGTACTCCGGCTTACCCGGAATACGGAGATCGATTAGTACATTTGGATTCTCCATGTCGGCTCGCAGTATCGAAGAGGATCGACTGAAGAGACTCATGATCCTAACCAGCCTTAGTTATCCGGGCTTCAACAAAGTCATTCTGTAAGAGTGTACACCTGTGAAATACCGCGAAACCACGGATGTCCTAATTATTCGAATAGGATTCCAAATATTAAGATAATATCCTAAACAATGGTTGTCAAGGAGCTGGGGAACCAATGTTATCTAAATTTTAAAAGTGGACAGTTTAAACTTCGTAGATTCAACTCACAAGTGCAACACAAAAGACTGAAGGCGAAATACTTGGCATCAGTCCCTCGTCGCATCGTAGGGTGATTCGTTATACAATCCAAGGCAGAAAATAGAACCGAATTGGCATAGAGAGAAGTTAAGCATTGTTACCTGCCTACTACAATGATCCGTGCTATGCCTTCAACTAGCAGGGACAAAATGCATGACCCCCCCACTCCTGCAAACCAAACTCTACATCCCCCAACTACCGTCAACAATTGTTGCGCGCCCCCGCCTGATCGAACTTCTTGATCAAGGGATGCGCCAAAGCCATAAATTGGTGCTCATCTCCGCCCCGGCTGGGTTTGGCAAGACCACGCTGGTGAGCGAGTGGACACAAAGCAGCGATCAACCCATTGCATGGCTATCGTTGGATGAAGGCGATAAAGATCCCGCTCGTTTCTGGGCTCATTTAATCGCAGCTTTACAAACGATCTTCGAAGATGTCGGAGAAGCCGCATTGGCAGCGCTCCAATCCCCCCAACTACCCCCCATTGAGACGCTTATTGCTGGTTTAATCAACGAAATCGCTGCAATACAGGATCCCTCTCCAAAGAGCTCAGTGCCTGGCTTCTCTCTTGTCATCGACGATTTCCATGTGATTACCAATCAGCAGATCAACGATGCTCTCGCTTTCTTGCTGGATAACCTGCCGTCGCAAATGCACTTGGTCCTTTCCGGCCGGGCTGATCCACTTCTGCCCCTGGCCCGTCTGCGCGGTCGGGGACAACTGACTGAGATACGAGCCGCTGACTTGCGCTTTATACCTGACGAAGCGGTTGCTTTTCTAAATGATGTGATGGGACTGGGACTATCAGCAGAGGATATCACTACTCTGGATGCCCGTACGGAGGGCTGGATCGCAGGTCTGCAGGTTATCGTCCATCGCGTATGCTTCCGCGGCAAGCAGGAGCGCCAATACAGGCTGTACTTCCTGCTGTTCAATCGCTTTCATGGATAAAGCCCGGGACAGGGCAATCGTTGATTGTCGATCGGCCTCATCACGCTGCACTTCTGCCTCTACCTGCGCCGTCGCCCTGGCATTGGCTTCGGCCACTGCTTCCGCTTCTGCAGTCGCACGCGTATCAGCCTCGGCGAGGGCCACCGCCTCCGCTGTGGAACGAATATCTCCTTCACTCACGGCCAAATTACGCTGTGTCCAAGCCAGAATACCTAAGGCAATGGCAATCACCATTCCAGCTAAAATGGCTCCCATGGTGATATGCTGTCTTCGCGTCGACGCTGAGCGGCTGGCCAGAATGTATTGTGTATGAAGGGCAGTCGGTTGGGGGTCTTTCTCCGCTGCTCGCGCCAACCAGTCCTCTCCATCCCGCAAATCTCCACCACGCAGCAAGAAGCCGCTATCTTGTCCCTTGCGTTCCCATTCCAACGCCCTGTTCTGGTAGCGCGTGTGCTCCTTTACCCATGCCTGGTCGACTTGTATGGCTCTAATCAGATCTTGAATGGCATCCCGGTAGTCCTGGTCTTCTTCTTTAAAGAAAATCCAGTTCAACGCAGCCAGTTGGGACGGTACGCTTTGGGCGTCGATATCGTTGATGACGATGGGGATAAGGCGCTTATTGTGTTTGGCAGCATGCGCAATTTCCATGTTGCATATTTCAGAATTTATTGACGTTAGGCTGATGATGAATATGAAGGTGTCCGTTTGCTCGATAGCCTCATATACCTCAGCCAGCCAATCTGCGCTGGGCGGGATATCCTGCCAGTCGATCCAGGTTTCGAGATCGTTATCCGCTAATGCACTGTGAAGCAATCGCGCAAAGGCAATATCTTTGCGGGAGTAGGAGATGAAGACGTCGGACATGGCGTTTCCTCAATTAGTTTAGTCGCAATCGGTTCTCCTGCCTATAGGAGATGTGTCAGCGCGACTGAGTGACGAACCGTAGGACTTTACCACTATCAATTTATGGGGCAAATAACAGGGATATTCAAAACCGATATGTCAATCATCGCGACTGCTTGTTTCTACCGCCGGGCGAGGGATATCGGCGTGGGCGAAAAGTGGTTCTTCGAACGTAAGCCAAAGCCTTACTTGGGTGCTGAACGAGCGAGAAACGTTTCGGCTTGCTCGACGGCTTCGTAAACCTCCGCCAGCCAATCCGCGCTGTGAGGGATGTCCTGCCAGTCGATCCAGGTCTCTAGACTTTTATCCGACAGATCGGTATTCGGATTGCTATACACCAGTATGAATCCTATAATGTTTCCATGGTTCAATCTGCGATTGAAGTAGTAGCTCTAAGTTTAGGCATCGATCTCCGTAACCAAACCCTGGGGAGGAATGTCCGTTATGCCAGTTGAAGGGAAAAAACAAAAGATAATCGTAGTAACCGGCGACGTAACCATGGATTGGAACCTGGCTCGCGAACGGGAAGCGGTCAGCGATAGCTGGAGTGTGGACAGCTGCTCCCGAGTCTGGTGGCAGCGCGGCGGTGCGGCGCTGCAAGCCGATCTGATCGCAGCCGTAGCCGAGTCTCTAAGGATAGATGGGACAACCGATTTCAAGCTTCTACAAACCGCGGCTCCGCTTGAACCGGTCCACCACGGCGATCCGCGCTTCAATCATGTCTACACCCTCTGGACCCCTTTTGGCAAAGGTAAAGACATAACCTGGCGGGTAGAGCAGTTCCTCGGACTGGATGCCTGTTCTGATGCGATTGGCGCCGAAGAAGACGACTGGATGCGAATCGTCGATGATTCAGCTGATGCGGATATCGTCATTCTTGATGACGCCACTTTAGGATTCCGAGACCGAAGCGACTTATGGCCAGAGGCTATCCGGAACCCGTCACACAATCCCTGGGTTGTACTGAAGATGTCCAAACCTATAGCACAGGGGCTGTTATGGGAACATCTGCTTGAGCATTTCGCCGAGAGGTTAATTATAGTCACCACCATTGACGACATTCGACAGACGGAGGTGCAGATCAGCCGTCAACTTTCATGGGAACGTACAGCCCAAGACGCGGTCTGGGAGCTCACTCACAACCCACGCGTTACCGGCCTCTCGCGCTGCGCACACGTCGTGGTCTCCTTACACACCGCAGGTTCGATCTTGCTGTCTAATCATCCTGATGGTGACTCGCAGTCCTTTCTCCTCTTCGATCCGCAGGTTATGGAGGGAGAGTGGGAACGGAAACATCCAGGTGGCATGTTTGGTTACACCACCTGTCTCGTGGCAGCGATTGCCCGGCAGTTAATGATTGATCAGGAACAGCCAAATATCACTTCCGGAATCCAATCCGGTATGGCCGTCATGCGGAGGCTGCATTTAATGGGATATGGTATTCCCGGCACAGATCCCAGAATAGCTGAGCTGCGTTTCCCAATAAAAGGGATTGCCGATGAAATCAGTGCGGAGATTACTCCACTTTCTGTGGCTCAGATTCAAAATCCAATTAAAAACATACTATCTCCTATGGAGCCTGAGGCGCTGCGTGTGATGCCAGGTTTCTGGACCATCCTTGAGGACCGGTACACAGGCGCGTTGAATGAAACTGCTCAGCGCATAGTGTTGAAAGGTATAGCATCAGCCTTGCACGATGTGCCGGTCGGCCGCTTTGGAGCGCTCGTAACTGTAGACCGGCGGGAAATCGAAGCACTGCGCAGCATTCGTACGCTGATTTCGGAATACTGCCAACGACCACAGGTGCGTCCGCTTTCGATCGCAGTGTTCGGCCCTCCTGGCTCGGGCAAGTCATTCGGGGTGAAACAGATCGCCAAATCCGCCAGACCGGGGGAAATTCAATCCCTTACCTTCAACATCTCCCAATTAAGACATCCCGATGAACTTCTCGACGCACTGCATCAGGTACGAGACGTAGGCCTCTCCGGCAAAATACCTCTTGTTTTCTGGGATGAATTCGACACATCAATAGATGCCAGACGCCTGGGTTGGCTGCGCTACTTCTTGGCTCCTATGCAAGATGGCACCTTCCAGCAGGGCCAGATAAACCATCCGATCGGACGTGCCATATTCGTTTTCGCTGGCGGTACCAGTCATCGCATGGCTGACTTCGGAGCCGATTTGGATGAGGTGGAGCGCAGAACTGCCAAGCTGCCGGACTTCATCAGTCGATTAAAAGGCTTCCTGAATGTTCTTGGACCGAATCCCGTCGAGGAAATATCAGATCCATATTTCATCATTCGACGAGCAATCATCCTACGTGTACTCTTCGAACTCAACGCTCCAATGATCATCAACGAAGATGGATCCACTAGGCAAGTGCAGATCGATCAGGGTATTCTGCGGGCTCTGCTCGAAACAAAGTGCTACAAACATGGCGTGCGATCGATGGAATCGATCCTGGCAATGAGCATGCTGGCAGGAAAATCGTCTTTTGAACGCTCAAACCTGCCGCCTGAGGATCAGTTAAACCTGCACGTGGACGGTCGCGATTTCCTCGCAAGAGTGCAGCAGATGGATCTAGAGGGCGAACTGCTAGAAACGCTCGCAAAGGCTGCGCACGAGGTGTTCTACGACGGGTTGGAAGCGCAAGGCTTCCAATACGGCCCGCAAACCGACCTCAAACAAAAGACTCACTCTGCCCTGATACCCTATGAGTCTCTGAGTGAAGAACTGAAAGAATCCAACCGGAGCAATGTGCGCGACATCGCCAATAAATTGGCAGCCGCCGGGTACGTTATGATACCGGCCCGCAGTAATGAACCGCCCTTCGATTTTCCCGGAACTGATCTCGAGTTCTTGGCATTAAAAGAGCATGAACGCTGGATGGCGGCACTGATCTCCGCCGGCTGGCGTCACTCGCACGAAACGGATCGCACCAAGAAAATGCATTCAGCCCTCGTGGATTGGGATGAACTTCCTGAGGAAGAGAAGGAAAAGGATCGCGAGATGATCCACGGCATCCCTCAGATCCTGGCCAAAGCCGGATATGCAATCGTCAAATCATAGGAAAGTTGTGTAAATCAGAGACCTATGCCCGATCGTAGCACAAGCGAAGTCATAATTGGTGTTACAGGCCACCGCATTCTGGAGAATCCAAAGCCTATCATCGTTGGCGTGGATAAAGCGCTTCACGCCATAAAAACATCCTTTGACGCTGAACGTATCGCGATACTTTCACCCTTGGCGGAAGGTGCAGATCGAATTATCGCTGACCGTGCTCTAGCCATTGCTGGAACGAAATTGACTGCAATCCTGCCGCTGCCAGTTGAGGTGTATCAAGAAGATTTCCAATCATCCTCTTCAAGAAAGGAATTCTACGATCTCCTGCAGCTCGCGGATGAGGTAATCGAATTGCCGCGAATCATCAAACGAGAAGAGTCGTATCGCAATGCTGGAGAGTACCTGGTGGCTCGCTGTGATGTGCTGATTGCCATCTGGGATGGGCTTCCCGCCCGCGGCCCAGGTGGGACCGCTGAAGTTGTCGCATTAGCCCGTGATCAAAATCTACCTCTGGCATGGATCTATATCAGGCCAGAGGTAAGCGAAAACGGAAAAACCGTCACCCCTGACGCCAAACATGGGGATGTATATTTCGAGCGGATCCCAGAATGAACTGAGCACCCCCGAGTGGAGGGTATGATTCTGAAACACTCATCCTACGAAGAAAGAAGTGAACGTGATGTCAACCGGCGGATTCCCTGGAAGGAGTTTCGCTGGATGTTCCTGGGTGTACTGTGGTTGAGCATTCTGCTCCTTGGGTATACCGGTTTCTCGAAATACTTCTCGGCTCATAAAATACCGGCGACGTTCCTGGATGTGATCTACGCCACCATCCAGCTCGTCGTGTTGGAATCGGGAGGCATCACTTCACCCATACCCCTGGAAGTTGAAATTGCTCGCTTCGCCCTGCCCACCCTGGCTGCCATAACCGCGGTAACAACATTGGCGATAATATTCCTTGAGCAAGCGCGACAGGTACAACTGAGATTCATCCGCAATCATGTCGTGATCTGTGGCCTCGGCCGAATGGGATCCTTGCTAGCCAATGGTTTTATCGACCACGGAGATGCCGTGGTCGTTATCGAACTTGATGATGGCAATCCACGCATCGAACAAGCCAAGGCTCGCGGTGCTATTGTCCTATCTGGCACCGCAACCGATTCGATAGTTTTGGGTCAGGCGGGGGCTCATCGAGCGTCTTCCTTGATCGCGGTTTGTGGCGACGATCGCGTTAATGCTGAGATCGCGATTCGTGCACAGCAGGTTGTCAAAACACGCCGGCTGAAACCGCTGTATTGCCGAATCCACATCGTGGACCCACAGTTGTACGAATTACTGGTCAATAAAGAGCTTGGCGGTCAGGATTTTTCGACAATTCGTCTCGAGCTTTTCAACGTTTTTGACCAGGGTGCAAAGCTCCTGGTACAGGAGTTTCCGCCCTTCAATCCGGATGAAGAAGGGCGCGGGTCTCACATCCTGGTTGTGGGCATGGGCAACTTTGGAGAAAGTTTGATTGTACATGCAGCCCGAACCTGGACGATGGAACACCCTAGCTCTGATCACCGTCTGAAATTCACCGTTATCGATCGAGATGCTAAGCGGAAATGTGAAGTTCTTTCGATACGTTATCCACAGCTTCCCAAGCGATGTGAACTCAAGCCTCTCTCAATTGAATTCGATTCACCGACATTCCACCGCGCCGATTTTCTCTTCTCCGGAAAGAAGAGCGTGGACGTCGACATCATCTACATTTGCCTGGATGATTACTCGCAGGGCTTAAGTGTTAGTCAAGCACTACTTCGACGATTACCTCATCAGCAAATCCCCATCGTAATACGCACACAGGGAACTGCGAGTTTGGCTGGGTTTCTAAGCAGTAATGATGAGGGGCGAAGTGCGTTTCAGCATGTACACACCTTCAGCCTCTTGGATCGAACTTGCACACCGGATTTACTATCGAGCGGACCCCATGAATATCTGGCTCGAGCGCTTCACGAGGAATACGTGCGCCATCAAGCCAAAGCTGGAAGTGTTGAGGGGACCGCCAGTCTCAACTGGACTCAACTTCCTGAACCGATAAAGGAGGCGAACCGAAAACAGGTCGATCGTATCGGTGCAAATTTAGAGGCTGTGGGCTGCATAATCGCGCCGCTCATGGATTGGGATTCCCCCCCATTTGCATTCACACATGCAGAAACTGAGGTGATTGCACGTCGCGAGCACGAAGGATGGTGCGACGATCTGCGTCGGGAAGGATGGGTCTTCGCCTCAGGGCTGAAGAATACTAAAAAGAAGACTCATCCCGATCTAGTAGAATGGGAGCATCTGCCTGAACCCGAGAAAGAGAAGAACCGCGCGCCTGTTCGTGAGCTCCCGACTTTCCTGACTCGAGCAGGCTATAGGATCGATCGTCTGGCTTAATTCATATACCTTGAACTGAATTTGATATGGGGATCCCCTTGGTTTTGGGGCAGTCCTTCACTAGTCAAATTCGGTAATATTCGTAAAACCCTCGCTTTCGAAGGCCTGGTTCATTCAGATCAAGGTGTTGTGCATTGATTCAATGGCGTTGTTCGTTGCGAAGGGGGCATGATGATTACTACTGGTAGGGTCTTCCGCATTTTTGTCAGCTCCACCTTCAACGATTTGAGGGTTGAACGCAACGCGCGGCAACAGTACGTCTTCACGCGCCTGCGGGAGTTTACTGCCGCCCACGGCTGCCGGTTCCAGGCGATCGACCTGCGTTGGGGGATTAGCGAGGAGGCGGGTCGCGACCAGGCGACGATGAGTATCTGCCTCAATGAAATTAAGAGCTCGCAGAAGACCTCACTGCGTCCGAACTTCATCGTCCTCCTCGGCGACCGATACGGTTGGCGCCCACTCCCGACGCGGATCAATACGGATGAGTTCGAGGCCCTTATCGAAAATGCCTTCGATGAGGATCAGGGGCTGCTCCTTTGGGGCGACGAGAAGCCCGAGATGGAGAATGGCTGGTACCTGAAGGACGACAATGCAACCTGTAGTGGCCGAAAATTGTCATCCGTTTGTAATCCTGTGTGAATGGGTTTGGCGCCCCAGGTGCGATTATCCCGCGCGGTACGGTGAATGAGCGCCACAATCTCCTCAGAGATTGGTGGGCGACCAGTTTGTTTCCTCATCCGGGAGTATCGCTTCCACAACCACGCCAGCGCAGAAGTGTATCAGGTTGCCCGATGGCCAGTGCCGGTTTCCAGGACCGCAGCCTGCTGGCCAACACCACTATCAGGACATGCTCGTGAGGCTTGAGGGCAGGACGCATCACCTGGCGATTGAGCACGATGAGCTGCTGTGGTAGAAAGGCGTTCTCGAGCATGAGTTCCGCCTTGCTGCGTGTGAGGTCTATTGCAGCATCGGCAAATAGAGACGGATTGTCAGGTTTGACCCCCCGTTGAATGTGCTGTGCGACGGCATTCAAGATGTGTTCGAAGCATGGCAAATTAGTGAAATCACAGTCTGCCTTTCCTGATAGGAATTCAAGACCGTGATTGTATCGCTCAGAGTATGTTCAAGCACATTTTCTAGAACGGATGTCCTTTTTCGGCCATTACAGCACTCCCCCTCACGGCTTTTTCAGTGCTTGATCATGATGGCCGACATTGCGAAGGATTAGGGCATCACCCTCAGTCTCGAATGTAATCCTCAAGGATTTGCTTGCGCGCGCCTCCCAGATACCCTGTGTGCCCTTGATCCGTTTCACGCGGAGACCGGGGTGTCGAAGATCACCTGACATGAGACGAATGGCTTTCTGCACCCGTCCTTGGTCATCAGCTGCCAGGGATTGATAAGCCTTTTGAAATCGATTGGTAAGGATGAGGCGCATTAGGCTTCGCCAGCTTCAAGCGCGTCAATAAGAGCGTCGGCGTCATCGAATTGCTGGATGCGCCCTGATTCGATATCTTCGCTGGCTTCAAGTTCGCCCTTCTGCCAATACTCGCTCCAGAAATATGCCTGGCTCTTGTCGATCAGTTTCTGGGGACTCAATCTGATTGTGTCACCCTCAACAACCACTGCGATGAGGTCTCCCACTTCGATATTCGCAGCCCGCCGGACGGCTGCTGGAAGTGTGATTTGTCCGTTTCTGGTGACCTTCGTAAGCGTAAAGTCTTCGACCATATTAATCTCCCATATTACTAATGTGGTAATATACTATATTACAAATGCTTATCTGTCAACTAATTCAAT
The DNA here is from genome assembly GCA_030606845.1 of Anaerolineales bacterium. Taxonomy (GTDB): domain Bacteria; phylum Chloroflexota; class Anaerolineae; order Anaerolineales; family E44-bin32; genus E44-bin32. The sequence continues at coordinate 11,399 of JAUWFP010000043.1, forward strand.
ACTGTGTTCTGGATCCTCCTACCAGTCAATAAGTAAGGAATATGGAGCTTTGTTCCTTTAATAAAGACGTATCAGAGTAACTTGTGAATGTATAGCAGTGTGGAGTTGGGTGATGTCCTTATAATGCTGTAAAAATAAGCGGCGTGAGATATCCTAAAGGTTGATCAAAACCTACGCCCTGAAAGGGCACGAAAGGACACTCACGCCATGAACAGAATACCACCAAGTGAACGGATTCAGAAACAAATTAAAGCCCTGCTTGGGGGAGACTGGAAAGAGGGGGAAGATTTGGTCACGAAGTTGATCCTCCTGGGA
>JAUWFP010000195.1 GCA_030606845.1 Anaerolineales bacterium
GGTCGGAAATCCCGCGCTCAACCATCTCGCGGGGGAGCACGACGGGGTGACTCTTGGGGACCAGGTCTTTTACCGTCATCATGAGTAGTTCTTCGCGTGTATGTTCGTACATCTCGCACGTCTGAGTATTGATGTCCAGAATCTTTCCGTCCATGCTCTGGACGAATATCGCGTCTTGAACTCCTTCGAATACATTCCGATAATTAGACTCAGATTGCTGCAGTGCCTCCTCTGTGCGTTTGCGGTCGATCGACATCGTAACCTGATTGGCAACAGAGACGATGCGTGCCTGGTCGTTTTCTGAAAAATCTTGCGTCCGCCCCATGATTAGCAGCCCGATCGATCTGCCTTCGGCAATAAGAGGAATCAGGATAATTGATTGCACTTTAATCAAATTCAGGATCGGTGGAAAAACCTTCTTGCTTAGAGATGCCAGATTCGTGATGGGCAAATCGATGAGGTCAGCGAACTCAGCAAAGATTTTATTTATCCCATCAGAACCGTTCACGAGCAAGGGGGTTTGAGAATCGAGCATTTTCCCGATCTCACTGTCAGGTTTTATTTTTAAGCGATGGTTAGTTATATTAACTTTAGTATTCTTTTCGATGCGTTTAATCAAAGAAGTGGGCAGGCTGAGGTTTTGGGCTTCAAGGAATTTTTCATCTTCACTAAGAAGATAAATTGTCACACCCAGGCTGTCGAAGATGTCTCTTGACTCTTTCGACAAGAATTCAACCATATCGTGTACGCTGTCGCCGCGGTTAATCCGCTCATTGAGCGCACTGAGCAATTGAAGGTCTTCGGCTTGCTGCTCTATCCTTTCTTCAGCTTCTCTTCGGTCGGTGATATCTTGCTTGATGGCGATGAAGTGAGTGATCTCTCCAGTTTCATCCCGTACCGGGGTGATCGTCTGCTCCTCGATGTACTTTTCTCCGCCCTTGCGTTCGTTCACCATCTTCCCATGCCAGGTTCGGCCGGCAAGGATTGTCTCCCACATTTCCTTGAAAAACGCCGCATCCTGGGCCCCCGAATTCAAGATACGCATGTCTTTCCCCGCGACTTCCTCGGCGGGGAAGCCGGTGAGCAATTCGAAAGCACGGTTAATCCAGAGTATTTTGCCACCACAGTCGGTGAGCACAATCGCATTCGCAGCAGACTCCAGGGCTGTGGCTTGAAGGAGAATTTGCCCCTCGGCGCGTTGGCGTTCTCTGAGTTCTCTCTGGGCAGCCTCATAGAGACGTGCGTTTTCAATCGCCGCAGCCATCTGATCGACGAGCGTTTCCATCACAATGCGATCGTGATCTTCAAACGCGTTTAGGTTCTCGCTCTGAATATCCAACACGCCGAGCAAGGCTTTGCCAGCGGTGATCGGGATGCTTAGCTCTGATTGGGTCCGGATTAAATCAGGGAAGAGATTAATATAATGGGGTTCTGTTTCAACATCATTGGAGAGGACAGTCTCGAACGATTCCGCAGCCCAGCCCACCATGCCCTGCCCGATTGGCAAACGGTGTTCATCTGGGAATAAAGGCGCGTATTGTCCAGCGCGAGCTTTCAATACAAGAAAGCCTGGTTCCAGATTGTGCAGGAAGAGGCCAACATGATCATAGTTAAATCGCTCTTGGATGAGTTTGACGCTTCGTTCTAAGACATCGTCTAGATTGAGGACAGATGCGATCTCCCCCCCGATTTCATTTAACAGCTCCATTTCGGTAGCGCGTTGCCTAAGCGTTTCCTCGGCAAGTATGCGATCGCTCACGTCGGTCACAACGCCGAGAATGGCCGTTTCCCCGCCATAGGGAATCAATCGCGTGGCATGGATAGAGCTAAGCCGCCGGCCGTCTTTTGTGACGAGTTGCGACTCGTATTGTGGAACTTCTTCATTGGCCAGATGAGCACGAAAATGCTCGAGGATGTTTTCTTGATCTTCTGGCGCGATAAGCTGTAGAAAATTGAAATCTTCGTGATAGAGATCCTCTCGCGAATAGCCCATAATCTCAACGCAAGCTTCATTGGCGTAGACGACCCGACCATCTTTATTAATGAAGATCATGCTCGGTGATTTTTCAGCCAGGTTGCGGAATTTCGCCTCTGACTCGCGGAGAGCCTCCTCCCCATGCTTGCGCTCAGAGATGTCTCTTACCACAACCAGGATGACATATATGTCGTTTAGCGTTTGATGACGAGCTGTAATTTCGACAGGAAATTGCTCTCCGTTTGAGCGAAGGCCAATTGCTTCATAAGGCGAATCGGTTAAATCCCTCGCTCGAAGCTCCTCCATCACAACATCGGCATATTCAGGGGAGACGAGGGATGTCAAGTTTTTGCCTGGTAAGGCCTCCTTGTCCCAGCCGAACAGCTCATTTGAGCGCGAATTACAGTCGAGGATCATCCCATCTGAAGCAAGAACAAGGATCGCGTCCTGTACACCCTCAAAGATGAGACGATATTGCATCTCCGAAGTTTGCTTCAGCTCATCATATAGCTCCTGCATCTCTTTTGAGGAGCTCGTGCTCGATCGTTCTAAAAGAGCGAGTTCATTTTCAGTATCCGAGTATGTTCGCTCGATTTCCTGAAGAAACTCCTGCCAGCTCTCAAGGTCTGGAACTTGGCTGCTTTTTAGTTGAAGTTTCTTGAGATGTTGTTCTAATAAGTTTGGTTCCATGAGCCTAAGCCTCGATATTGGATGTGAACGTCTCACCTGGTAGTGCAAAACTCAACGGGCTGCTTTCCTTCCGCGTGGATCATCATCTATTCTCAATAAATCTGAGCGTTGGATAAGGATTTTGTGGATTTGCATATGCCCCGGCTGAGTTCTAGATATTCGTCAAGCATGTTTATGCGGTATCTGCGGTGTCCTCCCGGAGTTCGGAAGGGGATCAGATTACCCTCTCGCTCGACGCGGCGAAGTGTGGATAAACTGATGCCCAGGTATTCTGCAGCTTGCCTGGCGTTTAGAAGTTGATTGCTATCGTGTTCCATCTTTACCCCACTTTGGTGAAGTGGTGATTGCAAGGGCGGTGCCCGCACTAAGCCTGAAGCGAGCCCACCGGTTTGACATGGTTTTACAGGGTTTGACAGCACCTGCGCTTGTTTTGACCTGATTTACATTGTTTGATGCACTCTACGGTAGCGGAAATCTTGCGGTTGTGGTTGCTTTGAAAAGTGACTGTAAGGTCCATTGACTTCTGTATACAGAAATCGGCAGGAATTTGTCGCGCGAGGATGCGGGAGATGCGAATAGGGTGGGGACCTATTCACGCTTTCTCTCGAGCTGCGGTCATAGGGCGAATTTACAGCCCGACGATTAGTATCGTTGAAAAAGGGGGAGGATGAGCAGAAGGCTATAAAAGAAAAGGCGACGAAGAGCCGCCTGTTATAAATCGGCTTCTGCGCCGCGTGCGGTCGTCTGATTGAGAGGCGACGGCGGGATTCGAACCCGCGCATAAGGGTTTTGCAGGTCCTCGCCGAGTGCTTTTAGGACCCTTTGCCGTAATAGCCTCAAACCCGGTGAAGGGTTTCCATTTTGCCTGCAGTGAAAAAGGCCAAGACCCTTTGCCGTCCTTGTTTCTCCCAGGCAACAAACTGACGAACCGAATTGTTGATTGGTGCACATGATACACAGGTTTGCTCCCTAAGGCAAACTCCATAGATCGGAGGCGTATTAAGCCAAATGATGATCATGAGCTATTGAAGGTTATGGGTTATTTATATGGATCACGATAGGGTAGGGGTAATCAATTGTGGTTAATTCCAATATTAAGTGAATAGGTAGAGCTGGATCCTTTGATGGCGACTATGCCGATGGCTTTTGAGTAGATCATGGGATGTGAGGTGAAATTAGCACATCCTGCGGAGAGGTACATGGCCTGCGACCATGAGAAGTTCATCCGTGTCATCGATGTCCAAGCCCAATCCGATTGATACCCTTAACAACACATTTCTGCCTGGTCGCGTAGCAATATTGTTTTCCAATTTACTTAGGTAGCCGCCGTCAACGCCTGACATCGAGGTGGCTTTCGATGCTGCCGTCTACTTATAAACAGCAAAACCCAAGACATCACCATACACTACCCCTATCCTTGGGCTCTAAAAGTATTTCGAATTGAATTCTTTTCAATGTCTCTAAATTCTCATCGGCCTCTTGCGACGATGGAGGCGTGCCGATAAAGTAGGCATCGATGATCACAAGACCCACTTGTCCTGCGGTTTCAACGCAAGTCTGGAAGGCTAGGTGTGGCGTTCCTGCATAATGTCGCCAGCGGATATCCTGAACGGAAATGTCGAAATCGCAATCTCCACAAGACCAGATGCGAAAGGGTCCTTTGAAGCCATTTGGAGAGTAATTGCGGGTCTCATACCAGGTGTCGTTGCGAGCGACATACCAATCGACACCTCCATTTCCATAAATTGCGGCGATGTACATGCCTGAATTTAACTGATACAAAAGTGTCCCCCCTAGGTAGTTATGAATCAACAAGGCAGTTACGCCATGGTTATCCGCCCAGTTATAAATCGATGCAGTGTTCCTCGTCGAGGGAGCGTAACTGTGTGTCCCGGGTGACACTTTGAACGCCAAAACACCCTCAACCCAGATCCCGGTTAATTGATTGGCGTTACCGTTCGTCACGCTCCTGCGGAATTCCTCCAGAGAAGGCAGCCCACCTGCCTCTTGCGCCTTCTCCCGTGAGGCATCGTTGAGAAGTGGGGGGAATGATTCAGTATCAAC
>JAUWFP010000083.1 GCA_030606845.1 Anaerolineales bacterium
CGATCAGCAGAAATATCGAGCGGTCCTGCAGGGTCAACGCCGTCTATAACAAGATTGATGCCTGATGTAATTACAGCGACCCACTCTGGCCCCGATGGACTCGGGAACCACTGCACCGCAAGGGGCATACTCGACCGTGGAAAAGCACGAAGCCTCCGACCAGCAACAATCGTTTGATTGGATGGAATAATGGCACCGCCATTGGCTTCACCAAATTCGGTAAATTGTGTCGGCTCAACTCCTGACTCGATTTCCTCTTCCGCAGAAGCAAGTTCGACAGATGATGGTGATGTCGTTGAAGCATGTGCTGGTGCCTCATAGATGGCTGAAAAATGAGAGGGGATCGTTTTAATAGGGCGGGGCTGATCGTCATCCTCATCGAGCATCAACATCGGGCTGACGTGCAGGGTCGCGTAGGCTACCCCGCCGGAGTACACATCGAGAAGGAAAGCATCCGCGGCATCGGGCGGATGATGCAGCAGATCAGGGGTTGTTGCACCAAGAGCGATATCGGTGATGATTCCAAAGAACGTGCTGCCGGTTTTTCGGCTCTGGATGACGACATATCGGCCAACGGCGAGTTTCTCGATAGCATATCGCGGATCTAATTTCACCTGCAGACCGGCGGAAAGCGATCCGTCCAGGACAATTCCGAGAGGGCGTTCATCTCGTTTGGGACCGAAATAGGCGTCGAGTTCAGATGAGTCTGACATAGATCGTCCTCTTGCGTTCAATATCAATGGCTGCGGCGTAAGCGGTCATGGATAGTCTCACTCCTTTATGCGCAGGCCGCGCAGGATGTTCTCCAGGCGAGTGAGGTCCTGTGCGAGCAAACGGGCGACTTCGCGGCCGGCTTGAAGCAAAAACCGCTCGTGTTCCTCTTCAGGCCTCGCTTGCGCAGACAAACGCAAAGTGGTTGCTAGAAGTTCGTCGACAGGGAGTTGATGCGCGTTCAGAATCATCTGTAGGAAATGAAGCCGCGAGGTGAAATCAACCGAGTCTTCAGGTACCATGCTGAAGACCGAAGCCAATGTAAGCGGTGGTTGTGGGGGCAGGGATTGATGAAATCCATCATCATCGTGGAAGCCAACGGCCAAAGCGCTGAATTCAACGGGAACCTGGCGATTGAGTTGTCCATCCGCGATTTGTTCTTGCGGAACTTCATCAAGCGCAGCTAATTGCCGGGCGAACTGGTCATCCGTGATGCTGATGTCGTACACCAGCCCGACAACGTAACTGCGCCCGCCTTGCGCTTCCGCCTGACAAAGAGAGCCGAACACAGGGAGTGTGTTCTCAGATATCTGCATGGCGCCCACGAATCCACGTGTACTACAGCGTGTCACGCGCCCGATCATCATTGGCGATTCCGGCATCAATCCTCCCGTTATAACCTGTGTTGTTTCCGCTGTCCGGTGAGCTGTTTTGTAAGCGCCTTTTGAGATTGTGTGGGGCGCAGACCGTGCCCGAGGAGCGTCCGCTGCAGCATGTCTTCAAAAGCAGCTCGCTCTTGCGCAGGGATAACTGCCACTTCATGGGCTCGCACCAGTGTATAGGGGAACCCTCCTGTCGTCTGGCAATCCTTCAAAATACCGGCATGAACGCGATTAAGCAGTCCGGGGTCTTGTGCGACCCAGATCGGGATTTCGACGCGCACAACCGTGCCGTCGGCATCAGTATTCAGATAGAAGAAATAGACTTCATGACCGGCCGTGCGGAAATCGCGATTTAAGGGTGATGCAGAAATGAAGAGCGCGCTGCGATGACCGGGCGGCAGCAATTTGGTGAAAATCGCACGGTCCGTTAAACCGCGGAAAGGGGTAAGGCGTAGCGTTTCCTGGGTAATCTGACCATCTGGCAGCCCGGCAAGGTGGATTAGCGCGAGCACACTTACGCTCCGGGGGCGGTCGATGAAGCCGGCCAGGCCAGCCTTAGAGGAACGCAAACGATCGAGCAGTTTCAGGTACTGCTGGAGATAAAGATCCGTCTCCCGAGATGTCGATCCGCCGGTTTGCAGCGCCATCCACAGTAGCAGGCTGTTGTCTAGAATTGCGAGAGTCTGTTCCCCAGCCAGGCTTTCAGCTCGTTCTGCGAGAGTTTTCATCTCGGCGACATCGCGCCGCAGGTTTACATAAGCATTCTGGACAGGATGATCTGCTTCGTCGTAAAGGTCTTCAATTTCAAAAAAGAGCCGGGATTCCTGTTGGATCGTGGGGGCTTCGCCGCTGCCGTGTGAAACGACGATGCTGCCTACATTAATGAGGTAATAAAAAGCGGCTGCGTGGCGATCCGGATAGATTTGTGAGCCATCGGCGCCGATCACGTGGAGACCCTGCGGGGCTGTAGGCGGCGGGAATGTCAGGTTGAGCGTTTCTTCGGTGGGGATTGCACCTGTCCAGCGGTCCCCCGCCTTTTTAATCTTGGATTGCAGGTCGGAGTGATCGAGTTCGGCCGTGAAGTGCAGTGCTTTAATAGCTTTTGGGATCATCGCGGACACCTGCAGACTCCGCTCATAAAGGGCTTGGCCGAGCTCTTGCATCTGTGGAAGTAAGGAAGGCAGATGGATTCCCATAGTGTTTGTCTTTCGAACAACCGTTCGCAATTATAGCCTAAGACCAAGTGAAGGCAATCTCGTCCGCTTGACCCGCATAGTACCGCGGTCTACAATCGAGCGGTGTAACTGCGCTCCCCATCTGTGTGGTGGAGCACGGTTGTTTCCGGCGCGCGCTGTATATGCTATACTGCGCGGCGATGGAGGGAAAGACAAAGGTGCAGCGAAGACTTGCTCGAAAACTTCGTCGATCTGGACTGGGCGGCTTGGTCGCAGCCTTTCTCGACGCTGGCGGGCCTATTTTGACATTGGGCGCTCAAGCGGCGTATCTACTCAACCCCTTCATGAGCGGTCCTTCTGGAACATGGAATGAATTCGGAAAAATAATGGAAGATCCGGACGCCATCTCGGAGCTGATTGTGATGCTCAGGAAGAAGGAAGAACCCCAATGAGCGGCGTGGATCTCACTGGTCTCATTATCCTGCTGCTGTTCGTCGGTCTTCTGATATTCTTCATGACCATCGATCGCCGGCGGCCTGCTACTTTCAGGCCCATCAAAGGCTACGAAGCTCTAAAGGGAGTGATCGAGCGCGCGGTCGAGGCAGGGGAGCGAGTTCACCTATCGCTCGGAACAGGGTCGGTCATCGGGACCGATTGCGCGCCTGCGCTGGCTGGGCTGGCGATCCTGACAAGCATTGCCGAGAAGACGACGATGAGTGACAAACCGGTTGTTGCCACAACCGGGGATGGGGCGATGGCAATCTTGGCGCAGGATACCTTGCGCAAGGTGTATTCCGACGCTAGAGCCTTGCCCCGCTATAGTCCCATCTCCGGGCGAATGCTAGGGCCTACCCCCTTTTCTTATGTTGCCAACTTGCCGATACTGCTGGGCAGTGAAGACATCTCCGTTCACGTACTGGCCGGTTCCTTCGGCGCAGAAGGAGCATTGGCAGCCGATTTTGGTGAGAGGCAGGGGGCTTTTGTTTTAGCAGGGACGGATGACGCACAATCACAAGCCTTGCTTTATGCGACTGCTGAGCATCCTTTAATCGGTGAGGAGATCTTTGCGGGTGGAGCGTACCTGAATGTGGGGCGGGTTCACAGGGCAAGTTTAAGAGTGCAAGATGCTGTGCGGATGCTCATTATTACGGGGATCGTTATCGGCGCCGTTCTTAGCCTTCTGGGAGTGATCCGTTGAAGATCGGAACCTATTTATTATGGGCGGCCATGGCCGTCGGTACCGGGATCATCGTCCTGTTGGGTTACTTCGTTCAGATCGATCAAATTCCCGCGGATAGTCTCATTGGCAACATTTTCACATTACGCCTGCTGATCATGGGTTGGGCGGTCTTGCTGGCGGCAGTCGCGTTGGGCATCGGTCTTTTCAATTTGTTCTTGGTCCACTGGACGAAGGTCAGTCGGCAGGGACCTGGATGGAAGTACAGTGCAATATTAATCGTTGCCTTTGTGCTCACGCTCCTTCTGGGGTTGATCTTAGGCCCCGATAGTCGAGTGGTCCTGTTTCTCTTCAATTCCATTCAGGTACCAGTTGAGACAAGCTTGATGGCTTTGCTGGCGATCACATTATCGCTTGCTGGTTTTCGCTTGGTGGCGCAGAGAAGAGATCTCATAAGCCTTGTCTTTGTTGGAACCGCGCTGCTCGTGTTAATCGGTTCCGGCCCCGGCATATTATCTACGGAGGGGCTGTTCTTTAGTTTCTTCGCTGGCCTAAGAAATTGGCTGGTGCAGGTGGCTGCCGCTGGAGGCGCGCGCGGCATCCTCCTAGGAGTAGCCCTGGGATCTATCGTGACGGGTCTCCGAGTTTTACTGGCCGTTGACCGGCCATACGGGGAATAATGCATGGCTGAAATTCGCTGTCCCATGTGCAGCACGATGAATCAGGAAGCTGCGGAAGTCTGCAGCAATTGTGCAGCGCGCCTGACACCGCTTGTCGCTGGTACGCCCCCTTCAGACCAACAGGTATCTACCCCGGAGGGGGTTTCACCTCCGGGCCCAGAAGCGCCCGGTGCCGAGGATGATTGGCTGGCGAACATCCGCTCCGATGCAATAATGGGTTCGGGCGCGGAAGAAGATCCTGCAGCGGAGACGGATAGACCGGATGAGGCTACGCCAGATTGGCTAGGAAGGTTGCGGGAAGCTGATTCGGGTGTCGAGGAAGGGCCGCCTTCCGAAGAAATTCCCGATTGGATGGATGATTTCTTAGCCGCTGGCGATGAAGAATCTGATGAGGAAGTTCCGGAGTGGCTTTCACGGGTTCGCGAGCGAAGGGAAGCTCAAACGGATGACCAGCCCGAGTCAGGCGAGGGTGAAGATTGGATCACACGTTTAAGGGAGGACACGCCCGGCGAGCAGCCAGCCGGTGTAGAAGGCCTCAAGCCTTCTCCAGATGAAGAGGAATCAATCGAGCGGCCAGCGCCGCGAGCATTGGATCCCAGCCCGCCACCAGATGCGCCTGATCCGGTACCTCAAGATGAGATATTGCCGGAACAAGCAATACCCTCACACGAAATCGATGACAGCGCAGGCAGTATCGCTGAAGACCCCCAGCCCGTCGTGGGGGAACCCATACCTCCTGAAGAGGAGACGGAATGGTTCCCTGTCCCAGATGAGAGTGAATTGTTGGATGCGAAAGGGCTCCCACATGTCCCCGCCTTACTCGACGAAGAAACCGGGGAGCAGCCCTTCAGCGAAATCAGTGATCTGAACCTGGATTCAATAGAACTCCCGGATTGGCTGGGAGAGTCGAAACCAGAGACTCCATCAGCGGCTGGAGAGGAAGAAGAGAAGCTTGACCTGGCACCGGCAACGCTTCCATCCTGGCTTGAAGCTATGCGGCCGGTTGACACTTTCCGCTCAGAAATAGCGATTGAATCAGATGAAGTGCAGCCGGTTGAATCAGCGGGCCCGCTTGCTGGATTGCGCGGAGTATTAATGGCTGAGCCGGTAGTCGCTATGCCGCGAACAGCGAGCACTGCAGCGGCTCGATTAGAGGTTACCGAACGTCAATACGCGCAAGCTGAACTGCTGCAGCGCCTTGTAGAAGAAGAGGAGAGGGAGATCCCGCCCGTAAAGGCAGAGAGACGCAGGCTGCCTCTCATGCGTTGGGCGATAGCCCTCATCCTGCTTCTCGCTGTGATTTTACCTTTCGGTTTCAACCAGCTTGGTGTTGAAGGGTACGCCCTCCCGAGTGTGGTATCCAGGGACCTCGCGCCCTTGATCAATCTTATGGGCAGCATCCCAACGGATCGCCCAGCGCTGGTTGTATTCGATTACACGCCCGGTTATAGCGGTGAACTCGATACTGTCGCCGGCGCTTTGCTTGAGCATGCTGTAATGCGCTCACTCCCAATCGTAACCGTTTCGACTCGCCCAACGGGACCACCACTGGCGGAGGGGTTGCTAAATAAAATCGGCGCCGGTTACGGTGCTGTAAACGGAGAGAGCTACCTGCACTTGGGTTATCTATCCGGAGGACCGACTGCGGTTCAACTTTTTGCGATTGCCCCGCGCAGCGTAGTTTTATCCGGGTATCACCTTCCCGAATCGCTTTCTGAAGGCTCGGTTTGGGAATCGCCTTTGCTCCAGGGAGTGCACAGGTTATCGGATTTCAATCTGGTCATCGTGATAACGGCAGGAACAGATACGGCACGTACATGGGTGGAACAAACCCACCCATGGATTGGGAATACTCCTCTGGTGATGGTGTTAAGCACTGGAGCGGAACCGCTGGTGCGCCCTTACTTTGAAGCCGTCGAGCCTCGGGTGGCTGGAATCCTCACCGGATTACCGGCAGCCGTATCGTATCGGCAGTACAGCGGACTGCCGCTTGATTCAGGTGTGCAATGGGATGCTTTTGGGGTAGGTATGTTGGCCGTTGAATTAATCTTGATCGCGGGTGGAGCCTATGGAGTTGGCTTGTGGCTCTTACGTTTGCGGAAGCGTTAATGAGAGGCGATAAGTAAATGCCCGAGGTACCGCTCGATTTCATCGAAATGATTGTCGCTGCATTCATCACAGTGATGATTTTGAGCTACGTGATAGGCGACAATGTCCTCTTCCGAATTGCGACCTATTTATTCATTGGCATCGCTTCTGGCTTCGCCGGCGCCATCGCCTGGGAAAATATTGTAAAACCCACACTTGTTCAGCCGCTCATTGATGATGGGTTGATCAAACTACTTTCGCCTGAGGGGGCACTCACGTTCCTGATTCCGTGGATGCTCGCGCTGTTTATGCTATTTAAACTCTCACCCCGGCTGTCGCGATTCGGGGGTTTCCCGGTTGCGCTTCTCGTTGGTGTCGGGGCAGCAGTCGTTGTCGGCGGAAGCATCACGGGGACGTTGGTGCCGCAGAGCATGGCTGCAGCAGGCATGCTCTCACCGGCTACTGCTCTTCCTACCGCAGGCGAGCCCCTGTCCATATGGTTGGAAGGGCTCATTAGTGCATTGTTAACGATCGTGGCGACCATCAGCGTGTTGATATATTTCCGCTTCAGCGCCCAACGGGACTTGACAGGGGGGACGCGGCGATCAAGGATCGCCGAAGTATTTGCATATCTTGGTCAAATTTTTATAGCGGTAACATTTGGCGTGATGTATGCTGGTGCGCTGATGGCAACAATCGTCGTCTTGGCCCAGCGATTTCAATTCCTTCACGATGTAGTCACCCGAATAGTGGGCGGGGCGTGAGAAGCCGATGAGCTCGATACTAGATACCGATACCATATTGGCGGTCGATGTGGGCAGCGTGAGCACCCGAGCCAGTCTCTTCGATGTCGTCGATGGCCATTTTCGTTTGATCGCTTCTGGTCGTGCACCGTCCACTGTAAAAGCGCCTCTATCCGATATTAGCGAGGGCGTGCGGATGGCTCTCGACCAGGTGAAGGCTGTTACGGGAAGGAAATTGCTGGACGAAACGGACCTGTTGATCATGCCCGTCACCAGCGGAGGAACGGGCGTAGACACTTTTGTGGCGACGGCTTCAGCGGGACCGAAGGTTCGAACGGTACTTGTGGGGCTGATGCCTGGAGTCTCCACGGATAGCGCATTGCGGCTCGCCGAATCGACATATTTGGATCTTGTGGGTGTCATTGACCTGCTCGACACACGACGTGAATCGGAGAAAATTGATCTCATCCTATCTACCCGCCCGGATTTGATCCTTGTTGTCGGCGGAACGGATGGCGGCGCGCAGGATTCCGTTCTGCAATTAATCGAACTCGTCGCTGTCGCCAGTGAGCTTTTCTCACCGAATCAAAGACCGCGGATCGTATACGCGGGCAACCGCGAGCTAGGCGCCGCGATCGCTGACCGTGTAGGAGAGCGCCTCGATATCGCTCTGGCACCGAATGTAAGACCCAGCCTCCGAGTGGAGGACCTCGGGCATGCCCGGCTGGCGCTCGGTGAAGCGATCGCCGAAGCGCGCAATAAACGTGTCCACGGTTTTGATGAATTGGAACAATGGTCCGGCGGCACCATGATGCTCACCGCCGACGCGTATGGACGGGTGATCCGTTATTTGAGCAGCATCTATGACCCCGCGAAAGGTGTTCTCGGTGTGGATGTAGGCGCAACCAACACGATGATCGCCG
>JAUWFP010000113.1 GCA_030606845.1 Anaerolineales bacterium
TGACCGATTGAGCTGGCTCGAGCTCTCCCTGAATCTCAATGGTGAGCTTGCCGAAGCGGTCACCGAGGTGTTCTCCCGCTATGCGTTGGGAGGAGTCGCCGTCGAGATGGCGGCGGACAGCAATAGCGATCTTTCAGCCGCAATGGATGTGCTCGTTAAGGCTTATATACCGATCGACGGTCAGGAAGATGAACAAAGGCGGCGCATAGAAGAAGGCCTCTGGCACCTCAGCCAGATCCAACCACTGCCCGAACCTGAATTTCGAATTTTAAAAGAAGCGGATTGGCAAACATCCTGGAAGAAGCACTTTCAGCCCATGCCAATTGGTAAACGTTTACTGATTACCCCTCCCTGGATCACCATCGAAGAAACCGAGCGCACGGTAATTGTCCTTGAGCCGGGGATGGCCTTTGGCACCGGGCTTCACCCCTCAACACGTTTATGTCTTGAATCCATTGAGGACATCTTACAACCCGGGGACAATATTCTCGATATCGGCTGCGGCACGGGCATTCTGAGTATCGCCGCTGTTCTACTGGGAGCAAAACACGTACTTGCTGTAGACACCGATGAGATTGCGGTGCAGGCAACCAGGGAGAACGCAGAAAGGAATCGTGTCGCCGAGTACATTCGGGTTGAGGTTGGAAGTCTCGAGCAGGTGAAAACTCTTCAAAAGGAAACGCAAAAAACTGATCTCATTGTTGCCAATATCCTTTCTCATATCTTAATGGATTTGATCCAGTCTGGGCTGGCCACCTATGTGAAGCCAAAAGGGAGGATCATCCTCTCGGGCATCCTTGCCGAGCAAGCAGAACCCTTGGTGAACCTGGCAGAAGATGCGGGCCTGGAGCTAATAGATGTCCGCAGTGAAAAGGACTGGCGGGGGCTTATTTTTAAACGAGAACTGCCCCGATTATCACCGGGGCAGATCGAAACGAAAGGGTAAAACGGAGGGGCTTGACTCGATCAATCGGCTTTAGGCTTTAGCCGGTCTTTGTTTCCTGAAGCGATATGTGATCCGCCCTCGAGACAGGTCGTAAGGAGATAGCTCCACACGTACGTGATCCCCAAGCAGAATTCGGATGTAATATCGACGCATTTTTCCTGAAAGATATGCGAGAACTTCATGCCCGTTTTCCAACTCAACACGGAATTGTGTTGCGGGCAACGCCTCCAAGACCGTACCTTCCATAACGATTTTTTCTTCTTTCTTTGTCATATGCACCTCCATTGAGCAGACCTATTCCTGTAGATTGTCCGCTCTCCCTACACCGCTTAGCGGCGTCTTGATGTCGTCTTTCTCTGGCGGCGCTTCAAGCGCCGGATGGCTTTCTTACGTTGAATCCTACGCAGCTCGCTCTTTGATATGAACCAGCGCTTTCTCCGCACCGCGCTCAATACCCCGCTCTTCGCTACCTTCTTGCGAAAGCGTTTTAGCAACTGCTCCTGTGATTCGTTAGGCCGAATAACAACTGTCGGCACTTTATCTCACCTCCTCCCGCTCGAGCTCTTTGGATCAGCTCGTTTGATCTACCAATTCAAGGTCGAGCCGTTCGCGTTCAAGGCTGAAATCGACGACACGAACCTTCACTTTCAAACCCGGGGTTAGATCCCCGGGACCATTTGGCGTCTTGAGCAACCCCTCGAGGTTCTCTTTTACAAGAACGAAGGCACCGGGCGCGCTCAGTACGGTAACTTCGCCTTCCAATTCCTGCCCCACTTCGATCTGATCCTTGGCCAAGTCCCAGGGGTTCGGTTCGAGGCGTTTAAGGCTTAGGCCAATGCGATTGTTGGCGGTATCGAGGCGAATAATCAGTGTCTCCACTTCCTGCCCGATCTCCAGGACCACCGAAGGATCTTCGATTCGCGTCCAGGAAAGTTCAGAGATGTGGATCAATCCATCTGCGCCACCGATATCCACGAATGCACCGAACTCGCGCAGGCTCGTTACAACCCCTTTTCGATGCTCACCCTCTTTTAGAGCTTTGATCACATCCGCTTTCTGATCCTGCCGCCATTGTCGGATCGCTTTACGCTCTGACAATACGAGGCGCCTGCGTTGAGGATCCACCTCAATTATCTTAAGCGGTATCTGCTTTCCGATCATTTTATTAAAATAGCTCAGCCGTTCTTCATCATCCAGCCCGCGCGGCAATCCGCTCAGGTGAGAAGCAGGGACAAAACCGGTAATATGACCGAAAGGTACGAGGAGACCGCCCTTATTAAAACTGGTCGCCTCTGCATTGAAGAGCTCGTCGTTTGACATTACTCTCCGAGCCTCGAGCCAATCTCCGCTTTCGCGTGCTTGTGAAATTGAGACTAGCAAATTGCCATCAGGGTCAACCGGATTAATGACCATCACAGAAACAAGGTCGCCGGTCTTCAGTTGGGCGTCCTCTTCAGGTATTTTTTCAAGGTCCGATTGCGGAACAACGCCATCACGCTTTTGCCCCAAATCAACGATCAACCCATGGGAATCTTGAGCGATCACAGTACCCTGCAGCAAATCCCCTCGCTCAGGGGCCGCAAAGCGGTCATCACTCGCGAGCAGTGCTTTCAGATCATCCACCGCGTCGGTCATCCTTACTTTCCCCGGTTAAATAAAATCACCTGGTCAGCGCATTCCCAGACCGACCAGGCAACCATGTTAATCCGACAATTTCTGTTAATCGGATACTCGCTCTGGCGAACTCCTTTGACTATCTCGCAAAGACCAAATTCAATACTGGCCTGCGAACGCGACGTCATTATACTCAGCCACCTGGGCATTGTCAATCAGGCGCTGTTTTCAGGCTATTAACAAGGCTATTTAGGTGACAAAATGCATCCTTCCGTCATTTTCCAGAGTCAGCCAGGCGGACAGGCTTCCTTCTTAACATAAATTCGATAACGGGCAGTGAAAAGCAACGATCTGGCTCTATTCCGGCTCGTCGAGAAGCACCCGGTCTGGCCCTTGGTCCACTTCCCAGGGGTAGACAATATGGGCATCTGTGCTTGCAGCGAAATAATCAGGACGCAGCTGGCCGAAGAGATTTCGGTATGGGTTGTAATGCAGGACACAAGTGAGGGGCACACCCTTCGCGGCAACGATCCGGCTGCGAACAGCTGTAATCGTTCGACCAGATCCCCAAACATCGTCGACAACGAGTAGTTTGCGGTCTTCTAATTGATCGTCCTCTGGAAATTGGATGAACTGTGGCCAAGCCAGGAGCTTCGCAGTATCAATCTTGGAAGCGAAAGGAAAATCCACTGCAGCGGTGAGAACACTTTCAATATTGAGCGCCTCACACAACAATCCGCCGGGGATGATCCCGCCACGAGTGATGATCACCATTGCCTCGAATTCCATCTGAAATTGTGGGGTGAGGTGGTCAATCAGCTTTTCAACCTCTTGCCAGGTGATCAGCTCTGTACGTCGTTGCATCCTTATTCACCAAGAATAACGTGGTAGTGGATATTAGCACCAGTAAATTTCATTGACAAATTGGGCTGGTTTCCAGGGGGCGCAATCTGTGTTAATCCAAGGGAGATCTGCATTGGTTAACTGTACCCAATAGCAAATCCCTTGTGTGCAGCTACAAAGCCTTAACCGCCTCTAGAAATTCTTCCCATTCCTCACGGAAAAAATGTAATGTCACGGTCCCGAGCTCGACATGGTAAGTAGTTTCACCATCTGGCTCTTCTGCTGACCAAACGATGAAATTTGTCGTCTCAGCCATGATTTTCGTTGAGATCTCTTCTGAATCTGTCATCGCCGCACACCTCCAGTTAAAGGATGTAGTTTAAATACCTCGATGTTATTTATAAACGCGGTTTGGTTCCTTCAGTATACGAGCCGCTGGTGAAAAAGGCGAGAGCGGAACAGAATCACGACCTTTGTCAATGGCCTTCCAAGAATTCGAGAGCCAGCGGTTTACCACGTGGGCAAGCGTGGCAACGCAAGAGCGTTCCTCTCAATCTTGCGAGTTCTTGCTTTGATTCCATCGGGTCTTCATAGCTTTCCAGATTCTCGGGAGAATAGGATCCTCAGGAGTGCGCTCCGACAAGACATCGATCGGCGGATCCCAGGGCGAAAGATCGGACATCTTCCGGTAAACATATCGCCCTAAAAGAAGGACCGAGGCTATTGTAGGAGCGGAGAGCAGCAAACCGATAATCCCCGCTAGGCTGGCACCTATCACCAACCCCACCAGGATTAAGGCGGGATGCAGATTCAACGTGGGTCCCATGATACGCGGGACCAAGAAAATATCGATGGATTGATCCAGGATAACGACGCAAACCACGATGACTGCAGAAAAGGCCAGGGGCGTTAAGCCAAACCAATTCGATGGCTGGAAAAGACCGACGAGTGCGGCGATAAGTCCCGCTGTTACGGGACCCACGATGGGGATAAACTTCGCTATCCCACCTAAAACCCCCAGGCCGATCGGGAATCGAACGCCAAGGATCTGCATGAGTAAATAAGTGAGAAACCCCGCAACAGTGACGATGAGGAGCTGGCCGCGCATAAAAGCCTGCCAGATCCTGAGAAGTTCTCGCATAAGCCGTTGGATATCCTGTTTATAGCCAGGTATTGAAACATCATTCAGGACTGCTCGGATACGTCGATAATCGAAAATCAAGAAGTAAGCAATCGCAATAACAAGGATGATTCGGGTCAACGATTCAATCACACCCGTGGCAAGGAATGTGATCAGCGAACTGACTTCACCAAGCAGCGGCTGGATGGTGACAATCACCTGCTCTCCGACTGCGGCAAGATCAAACTGAGAAAAATCGATCACCCAAGGTCCGAGATGGTATATATGTTGACTCAGGTGTTCAAGTTGGGCGGGTAAATCGAGCAGGAATTGCTGAACGATGAGGAATAACGCCTGGAGCTGCTGTACGATTGCGAAACCCAGTACCGTCGAAGCGCCGATCAGGAGCAGGACGAACAGCAGCATCGAGATTGTTGCCGCCAAACCCCAGGGCATCTTCATCCTTACACACATGAATTGCACGACGGGGACAATGATGATGGTCAAGATTGGGGCTAAGACGAGAATCGGAATGACGTGTTGGAATCGAACCAGCATCCCGGCCACGATCATCATCACTGCCAGGGCAACAAGTGCCTTGGTCGTTACGCCCCATTTCGGCGACTCTTCCTGCCTCTCAATCATTGGACATCCTCGTTTTCCACATCTTCCCCCGCGGGTTGAAAACGGTTTCGCAAACGCTTGAACCAGCCGCTCAAGGGTTCAAGACGATTTTTAGGTGCGCTAGGTTTAACAACCTCCGTTCGAGGAGGTGTCACTTCAACGATTTTGCTATGTAAATAACCAGTCCCGAGCCGCAATGTTGCTACTACAGGTGCAGCGAGCAGAACACCAATGAAACCAGCCAGAATACCGCCAGCCAAAACCGCAATCAAAATCA
The DNA here is from genome assembly GCA_030606845.1 of Anaerolineales bacterium. Taxonomy (GTDB): domain Bacteria; phylum Chloroflexota; class Anaerolineae; order Anaerolineales; family E44-bin32; genus E44-bin32. The sequence goes on from JAUWFP010000113.1 coordinate 5,425, forward strand.
CCAATGGGTGGATGTTCAGACTCTCACCCATAATGCGAGGGACGAGAACGACATTCTCCACCTGTTGAATTAAAAAGAATATCCCAATAACCAGTAGAGTAAATGCTAAAGGCGTCAAGCCCCAGGGGTTCACGGGCTGGAAGAGAGCAATAAGCGTTGCAAATACCCCGGTGATGATGGGGCCAAACATGGGAACCAACTCCATGAAGCCAGCGATTACTCCAACTGCGACGGGGAAATCCAAGCCGACGATCGACATCAAAACCGCGGTGATCACACCCACTATCACACCTAGAAGCACTTGCCCCCTCAGAAATGCTCGCCATATCCGGTTTGTTTGGGACAGAAGGTAATCGAATTCCTGCCGATTGGAAGCAGGGATAATATTATTCAAGGCGGGTCTGAGTTTTTCAAAATCCACAAGGAAGTAAAAACTCATAACAATCATTAAGAGAAAAGTTGTGGCTCCAGATACAGCTGCGACGGCAAACGACCCGATTAATGAACCTGCTCTCGTGAGCAGCGGGCTCAAGGACGAAGCAAGGTTTGTGAGGAGAGGTGAAATATTCATCTCCCTCAGATTAATCTCAAAACGCCAAATTTGAATAGTTTGATCCGCCAGCGATTCGATCGCCGCTGGAAGCTGCTCTACGATGGATGACAGATATAAAGCAAGATCGACAATTCGCTGGGAAAACGCCACTCCTAAACCCGTCGTCACGCTGAGAATAAGCACCGCGGATAACAGGAGTGCGAGGAACGCTATCAAGCCCTTCGGCAGACGTGTTTTCTCCCTCACCCAACGTGTCAGGGGATAAAGCATGTAGGCAAACAGAAACGCAAGGATTACAGGGACCACCAGGCTGCGGAGAAGATAGAGGAGCAAGATGCCAAATAGCGCTCCAAAAGTAGCCACGACCAGTCTGGTCGCTGGCTGCCAGGAAGGAGATGATAAATTTTCTTGAGGGTTCTGCTCCGACATCTTCGACCAATCCATTCCGCATGGGTAAGCAGACCATCGTGCCAACCCATGAAATCATCTCGTTGTTGATCAGGTCTGAAAAATGATTCTATTCAAGGCGGCGATAGATTACAAATTAAGGTTCTCCTCCATCTACTGTGTAAAAGCGACAAAGTTGATTTTACCTTGAGATGCAAGACTACTTTTAAATACCTCTCTAGCACAACTTGTCATTTCGAATAATCCGCGAAACGGCGCCTGAGAAATCCATATGCTGGGTCTCGTGAGGGCGCTATCTCAGAAATGGACACCACCTCCATGCGTCGGATGCCTGCCCCTTAATGTCATTGCGAGCGAAGCAAAGCAATCTCCTCGTTTCTTGACAGGAGATTGCCACGTCGCCCGAGCGGGCTCCTCGCAATGACAAGCGAGGGAAGGACCCTCACTAATAAATGTCATTTCAAGTGAACCTTAGAAGGACAATTTCCCTGTTCACCGTTATCCGACCGTCAATAAATTGACGGTCTCATAGCAGAACCCCT
>JAUWFP010000312.1 GCA_030606845.1 Anaerolineales bacterium
AGCTTCATCGATGAGGATGTTGTCCACTTCGTCAAGAATGGCGTAATAATGCCCGCGCTGCGACCGTGCCTCGAGCGTGCGGGCCATGTTATCCCGCAGGTAATCGAAACCAAATTCGTTGTTGGTTCCATAGGTCACATCAGCCGAATACGCTTCTTTCCGATCAACCAGGCGCAGTTGATGGACATCCTCCTGGACAGATTCCAGGTCGGGATCATAGAGAAACGCCTTGCGGCCATGCTCGGTACGAGAAGCTTCTTGCAGTATCCCGACGCTCATTCCTAGAAAGTGAAAAACCGGACCCATCCAGCGTGCGTCACGCCGCGCAAGGTAATCGTTAACGGTGACCAGATGAACGCCCTGTTCTCCTAAGGCGTTGAGGTATATCGGCATCGTGGCCACCAGGGTTTTCCCTTCCCCCGTCTTCATTTCGGCGATCTGGCCTTGATGGAGGACGATTCCACCGACAAGCTGGACATCGAAATGCCGCAACCCAACCGTGCGAATCGCAACTTCACGCACAACCGCAAAGGCTTCAACGAGCAAGTCGTCGACAGTCTCACCCTGCTGCAAGCGCTCCTTGAATTCGCCGGTTTTTGCTTTTAACGTCTCGTCTGAAAGAGCCTGCAATCCTGGTTCAAGAGCGTTGATCTCATCTACCATCTCGCGGTAATGATCCAGCATTTTTTGGATGGGATCACCGCTTAGGGCTTTCGCGATATTCTTAAACATACTTTTTAACCTCTCCGGGCGAGATTATAGCATAGGGGTTGCTAACACTAAGGGGCAGCCGCGGGGATGAGCTGTCCCTCTGATGCGGTGCGCATGGGGAGACGAAGGAACCTCAGTATGACATCATCCTGCCTTATTCAGGTTGAATTACAAATGGAACCACCCCCTGACGCCTGCGGAGGCTTGTAAACCCATCCCTTGACGCCTGAATGCTTGAGAATACAATATGCCCAAGGGGCGGTGGCGGAATTGGCAGACGCCGGGGACTTAAAATCCTCTGAGGGAGACCTCGTGTGGGTTCGACTCCCACTCGCCCCACCAAATCAATTCTTGAAACGCCGCACCCGTGATCGGATTCTGTGAATAGATCTTGGGCAAGCCCTGTGTAACCCTTGAGCGGAGGTTGATCATGGTAAAGGGAATCCGGACCATTGTACTGAGTACATTGCTGCTCTTGCTGGTCGGCTGCACACTACTGCCCGGCGCATCTGCTCCCACACCCTTCACATTTCCCACACCTAACCTTACCCACACCTCCATCTTCGCCGAGATCCCTACATCTACCAATACACCGTCGATCCTACCGCTAGTCCCAACGGGGACCGCCACACCAAGCGAGCCAGCCCCCACAACCGATCCGAGGGTGACGAATACTCCCAATCTCACCCCAATCCCAACAGATGTTCGCCCAAATGGCTCTCCGGTGACAGCGGTTTACCTGAGCGCAGCTCCGGTGATCGACGGAGTGCTCAACGAGTGGTCATCGACTGCCTATCGCGCTGAGAAAACCGTTCCCGGTGCCGGCTCGAATTGGACCGGCCCAAGCGATCTTTCTGCCACGTACTACATCGGCTGGGATGCGAATGCCCTCTACATCGGCGTAAGCAGAACCGACGATGTAATCGTTCAGATTTCAACGGGCTACAACATGTATAAAGGTGACGATGTCGAGATTCATCTCGATGTAAACCTGCCTGGCGACTTCTCTTCTGTAACCATGAGCGCTGATGACTACCAGATGGGTCTCTCGGCAGGCAACTTCGGAACACTCACTGAAGAGGTTTACCTCTGGTTCCCGCGAAGCCTGCAACGGAGCTTATCCACCGTCGAAATGAAAACCCGGCGCACGACGGCCGGCTACGACATGGAAGCAAAAATTCCCTGGTCTGTTTTCGGAATCAACCCTGTAGAAGGTGTCCGCTACGGATTCGCACTCTCGCTTTCGGATAACGACTTGCCGGGAGTAGCAGCGTGGCAATCTATGGTATCGAGTGTATCGACGCGCAGGGTGGTCAATCCAACAACCTGGGGAACTCTAATCCTCGCCAGTCCAACAGCGAAGTAAGCCCGTATTAAAGCTCTCTTCCAAGAGATGTGAGGAAGCATATTCCCATTGTAGGGACCGATATTTTCTGGAACCAATTGGTCACGCCTCATAATCTGGCTTATAGCTCAAGCTCGCTCGGGTGAACAATCTGGGAACTGACAACCTCCCGCAGTTTCCAAACCTGCGGGAGGTTAATAATTGATCGGTTTCGAGCTGCGAGGCCCAGTTCACCTCCGGGCGGAGTAGGACAGTATACTTGTGCTAAGTCACTCACATTTTTGGAGGTGAGCTTAAAAAAGCACGGAAGCCAACTCGTCCCGATACTGCTTCGTTAACGTGTCCTGATCGCCAATGATCGCGAACAGCGACAACAGCACTTGTTTAGGTAAGCCTTCGCGGTAATTCTTTTGTTCACGCAAGATATCGAGTATTCCATCCATGGCTGCTGGAAGATTGCCAAGACCTATCAGACGCGCAGCCTGATATAACTCGGCCGCAAGCGGGTCGTCCAGATCCCTCGTTCCGATCTCTTCAACCTCGGAAAGAAGGGCTGCTAGCGGTTTGTGTCGCTCTGCAGCTGCCCATTCATTGCCGGGAGGAAAAACCTCAATTATGCGCAAAGCCTCTGCGCCTTTTCCCTGCATGAGCAAGCTCTCCAGTAAGCCCAGTGCAGCTGGCGCATTGGTCTCATCCATTTCGAAAATCTCGCG
>JAUWFP010000104.1 GCA_030606845.1 Anaerolineales bacterium
TCCTATAGCAATAACCTGATTGTTATTTGCAAGCAGTTTCCAGCGAAATTCACCCTTCTTGTCTTTATAGATTTCGAATTTTGCCATTGTTTATCATCCTCCTTGTCGTTAGTTTGTCTACGAGGGTCGTATTATACATCGCAGATTCAAATGAGGAGCTGTTCCGCTCGTTCTAAGTCTTCCGCTGTGTTTACGTTGAAGAAACTTAATCCGGAAGGATCAAGCTCGGTGAGTACGCGCTCTTCGATGGGGAGCACGTGTACTTGAGAATAGAAGCTAACCATTCGTCGTTCGCCGGAACCAAGCGCTGCTTCCACCGTGGGGAGGCAGCGCGCCCTGTTGTAGACGGCTTGGAGCGGTTCGTATTTGTCACCATGCTTGGGAACGATTGCATCAGCCTCATGTGCTCGGCTGAGAAGATGTTCGAGCAATTCACGGCTTACGAATGGAGTGTCGCAAGACAAAACCAGGACGACCTCACCCCGCGCCGCGACTAGCGCGGTTTTTAGGCCATGCAAGGCACCAGCGCCGGGGATCTCGTCGCCCACCATCCGCAGATTGAGATGGGTCAGAGTCTCTGGGCGATTGGTCGTTATCAAGATTTCGTCTGCCAAACCAACGATTCGAGCGAGCACTCGCTCGATCAGCGGGATTCCCGCCAGACGGATCAGCGCTTTATCTTCCCCCATTCGGCTGGATTTCCCGCCTGCCTGAACAGCAATGGTGATCATGGTTACATTTTACCCTCGCTGCCGATGCTCTGGGGGCGGGTGATATAATTCGCGATAATCTCATGACAACCCTGGCTGAAGTGCTCGATGCGATGACCGTCCCCGGGGAGCTTTACACAGCTCTCCCGAATGGGGATGTGCGCTGTTTCGCCTGTGGACATCGCTGCCTGATTCGAGATGGTCGGCGCGGGGTATGCAAGGTCCGTTTCAACACGGGTGGAGAGCTGCGGGTTCCTTGGGGTTACGTAGCAGCTTTGCAGTGTGATCCCACCGAGAAAAAGCCTTTCTACCATCTTCTACCCGGCTCCGATACACTAACATTCGGAATGCTGGGCTGTGATTTCCACTGCTCCTATTGCCAGAACTGGGTCTCGTCACAAGCTTTGCGCGACCCCGCATCTGATGCCTCCGCAGCCTACCTGCGTCAAATCGAACCATCCGAGATGATTGAGTATGGACTTAATATGGGCGCTCAGGTTGTGGCTTCTTCATACAATGAGCCTCTGATCACTTCCGAATGGGCCGTCGCAGTATTCAAGGAAGCCGTGAAAGCGGGCTTGAAGTGCGCATATGTCTCCAATGGAAACGCGACACCGGAAGTGATGGATTATCTCAGTCCATATCTCAGCGGGTTTAAAATTGACCTCAAGACAATGCAGGATCGGAAGTACCGTGAATTGGGCAGCGTGCTTCAACATGTACTTGATAGCATCAAGATGGCCCACGAACGGGGCCTCTGGGTGGAGATTGTCACGCTTGTTGTCCCCGGCTTCAACGACAGCACCGAGGAGTTATTGGATGCGGCCAGGTTTATCGTATCCATCTCGCCGGATATCCCCTGGCATGTCACCGCCTTCCATAAGAATTACCATATGACCGATACAGAGAATACGACTGTCGATACCCTGATCCGGGCGGCTGAGATAGGGCAAGAAGCGGGGCTGCGGTATGTATATGCGGGGAACCTCCCGGGCCGGGTTGATCCTTACGAGGACACAGCTTGCCCAACATGCCAACAGAGTCTGATCCGGCGGTATGGCTTTGTGATCCTGGATTATCAACTGACCGGGCAGGGGACTTGCCCGAATTGTGGAACCGCTATTCCCGGAATCTGGCCGGAGACGACCAATGAAGTGAGGCTCAGTACGGCAGCAGATCTGTTTTCACGGCGCCCGCGTATCGTCCCGTAAGCCACCCTCGGAGCGTGGTGTTGGATCCTAGAGGAGCGTAACGGTTGGAAACCAAACTAATACTGACGTACGATCCGATACCGGAGCAGCGCGAGGCATATTTTCGTTATGTCCTGGGCGAGTTTGTGCCCACGATGGAACAGATGGGTCTGAGGATGTGCGAATCTTGGCATACCGCTTATGGCTCCTACCCGCTCAGGCTCCAGGGCTTCACAGCTGATGATAACGATGCGATGGCACAGATTCTGGACTCTCGGGACTTCAAGGAGCTTGAGGCGCGGCTGCAGGAGTACGTGGTCAATTATCGGCGACGCGTCGTCCTCCGCAAGAAAACCTTCCAATTTTAGTCACAATCCTGCTGGAAATAAGAAAAAGGTTATTGACAGGAATATTTTCTTAATGTACCGTTAAGAGAAGTTGGACGTCCAATGTTTCTCCGTCAAATATATTCAAAGATAGAATTTGGTGAATATGGTTATCAATACCAGTACGCGATTGCATCAAGTAAAAGCGTATTTGCTCAACTACATTAGCCAAAACCAGCTCAAGCGCAACGACCAACTGCCTTCAGAAGCGGCGATAGCAAAAACGCTGGGGGTCAGTCGGAATACTCTGCGGGAAGCCTATATTTCGCTGGAAAACGAAGGCATTATTGTGCGGCGACACGGCATCGGCACCTTTGTGGCTCACCCCCCCGTCATCCGAGATTCTCTCAATGAGTTTTTGCCCTTTGCCAAGCTCATTCAGGATAGTGGTTATCAGCCGAACTTTCAAACCCTATCCATGGGTTTCGTACCAGCGTCAATTGAAGTCAATGATGCGTTAAACACGCCGCCCTCGACAGAATTGCGCTGTATTAAACGTCTTGTCCTGGCTGATCAACAACCGGTGATATATGTTGAGGATTATTTTGCCCCAGTAGTTGAAGAAGCAGCTCTGAATTGGGACGATTTCAATGGCAACATGGTTCATTTTCTAGCCGCCTCGCTTGGTAGCCCACTGCATCAAATTCAATCTCGCATCCGCGCCGCGGCCATCAGTCCCGATATTTCGCAATACTTAGAATTGGAAGCAGGAACACCGATTCTCAGCGTTCGATCAACCATCTATGCGGTGGATAATCGGCCCGTCACTTATAGCAAAATCTGCTTCAATTCAACGATTATGGAGTTGGATATCGTGCGGATCATCCGCACAAAATAAACGTGGCTCAAATTCACAAGGAGGAAGGATTATGAAAGCCCGTAAAAGTTTTCTCGTAGTAATGGTGATCCTGTTGATTGGATTGCTGGCCGCATGCGGCACGACAGCCCCAGCCGAGCCAGCAGCGACGGAAGACACCGCCCCAGCAGAAGAAGCTGCCCCCACGGAAGCACCGGTTGTCGAGGAGCCAAGCGAACCGGTGACGATCGAGTTCTTCTACCCGGTCGCCGTGGATGCACCTATCGCCGCGATCATCGAAGGTTACATCGACGCTTTTGAGGTTGAGAATCCCCACATCACCGTCGAAGCTGTGTTCTCGGGCGGTTATGGAGATGTTCAAACAGCGATTATGACCGCTATTGATGGGGGAGCAGAGCCCCCCGCCATGGGAGTCATGCTGGCGACGGCACTTTATGATCTGATCAACGCCGACGCGATCTCCCCGGTGTCTCCTAGCGATGAATACCTCGCCGACGTCTTCCCGGCCTTCTTAGACAACTCGCGCTATGACGGAAAAATCTGGAGTGTTCCTTTCCAGCGCAGCGCGGTGGTCATGTATTACAACGCTGATCTGTTCGAAGAAGCCGGCATTGAGCCGCCCGATTCCTGGGATAGCTGGGCTGCAGCAGCCCAAGCGCTAACGGTTCGCGAGGGTGCAGAGGTCATACGCTGGGGGATCGAATATCCCTCTGGCTGGCCTTATTGGCTCTTCCAGCCGCTGGCTATCGGCAGTGGGCAGAACATCGTTGGTGAGAGCGATACCGAAGTGTTCTTCGATGATCCCGACGTGATCGAAGCTGTCCAGTTCTATATCGATCTTTCCGAGGAATATGGGGCGACCCCGGCAGGTGTGCAGGGTATTTGGGGCCAAGCCCCCACCGATCTTGCAACGGGTCTGACGGCGATGATCGTGCACTCCACAGGCAGTCTGACGGGGCTTCTAGACCAGGTTGACTTCGAGCTTGGCGTGATGCCTATCCCCGGACAGGCGGCGGGCACTTTCGCCAGTGTTCCCGGCGGCGGTAACATCTACATCATGAAGGGTGCACCTGAAGAAAAGCAGGCTGCAGCCTGGCTCTTTGCCGAGTTTCTTTCAGAGCCGGAGCGTGTCGCTGATTTCAGCATTCAGACAGGATACATCGCCTCGCTGAACAGCAGCTACGAAACCGATGCCATGAAGGCTTACCTGGCAGAGGTCCCGCAAGCAGCGGAAACTAAGAACGCGCTGCAGCACGCCGGCGCTGAGCTCATGGTCCAAAACCTGGGCGAGGTTCGCAACATCTTCCACGATTACTTGCAGCGAGCCTATAACGGCGAAATGACTCCTGAAGAAGCGATGGCAGCCGCACAAGCTGAGGCGGAAGCCGCTCTGGAGATCTTCAAATAGGATAATGAACGTCTAAGTCAAGCATGGGGACACATACTAAGTGTCCCCATGTTTCATAACTCCTCACTAAGCTGCATAATGGAGGGAAGATGCAGCGATCACAAACACGGAAATCCAGCCTACCCTACTTGCTGATTTTACCGACCTTGTTTTTTGTGGCGATATTTACAATCTGGCCGACAATTAACAGCTTCTACATGTCCTTCTTTCGTCAACGGCTCAATCTAGCGCGCTTCAGGGATCCTACTTTCGTTGGGATCGAAAACTTTGCAAATTTATTTTCCGACCCCAGATTTATTCAGGTTCTAAAAAACACAATTATCTATGTGCTTGGCACGGTCCCACTCGCTATTTTCCTGGCATTCTTATTTGCCTTCCTGGTAAATCAGCGCATACGCGGCGTTGGCTTATCACGCCTCAGTTTTTTTCATCCCAGCATCTTGCCGATGGTGAGCGCGGCAACGATCTGGATGTTCTTTCTAACACCCGACTACGGGATCTTTAATGAGGCGCTAAATTTCTTGGGATACCGTGGTCCCCAAAACTGGACGGCCAATCCGGACCTCGCTTTAATTTCCATCATGATTGTTGCCCTTTGGAAGAACGCCGGATATTACATGATCTTCTATCTAGCCGGCATGCAGAATCTACCCACGGAGGTCTTTGAGGCCGCCACTCTGGATGGGGCTAGCACCTGGCAAAAGTTGCGCTATGTCACGTTCCCCCTTCTGCGCGGGACAACACTTTTTATTACCACCATCGCCATCATCGGAGCATTTCAGACGGTGGATCAAATCTTTGTGCTAACCCAAGGTGGACCGAGCGGAGCAAGCACGACGCTTCTCTACTACCTCTGGCAAGTAAGATTCGAATTCCAGGATGTAGGGAAAGCATCAGCGATCACGGTGGTCTTGATCGTTTTGCTTTTACTCTTCACAGTAACCAATTTCGTGCTATCGGAACGCGGAGAGGATTAGAATGCTGTTATCGAAAGATGGCCATCAGCGCCGCTGGAATACCAAGAAAATCTTCTCCACGCTCATCACCTGGACAATAGCGCTCCTTTGGGCCGTTCCTGTTTTCTGGGCTTTAGTTGCCTCCTTCCGGCCTGCATCAGAGCCGATGGGTCGAGGCGACGTCTGGTTTGGAACGATGCTCACGCTGGATAATTACATTAAAGCCTGGTCCTTGGCGCCTTTTGATCTCTACTTTCTTAACACCGTGATTATCGTGTCCATGATCCTGGGTGTGCAGTTAATCACCATCACCTTGGCGGGCTTCGCCTTTGCTCATTATGACTTTCGCGGAAGAAAGATCCTGTTGTTTATCATCCTACTGCAATTAATGATCCCAACCACTGCTCTGTTGGTGCCGAATTTCTCGACCATTCGCTTCCTCAATCTATACGATACACGCCTGGCGATTGCGATCCCGTATTTCGGTTCTGCTTTTGGGGCGTTCTTAATGAGGCAGGCTTTTCTCGAAGTGCCTCATGATCTTGTGGACGCCGGCACCATCGATGGTGCTAGTTGGTGGCAATTGCTCAGGCATATCTATCTACCCCCCACAATACCCGTGCTGGTGGCGTTTGGAATTTCATCGGTCGCGTGGCACTGGAACGAGTTCCTATGGCCGCTGATCATAACGAAGAGCGATGCGGCGCGGCCGCTTACGGCAGGGCTCGTGCGATTTACACAACTGGGTGAAATTGGCGCGCAATGGTCATTATTGAGCGCGGCTACGTTGCTTGTGGCCGCACCCCTCTTCATTGCCTTTCTGGTCTTCCAGAGACGGTTCATTGAAAGTTTTGTTCATTCAGGTTTGAAATAGGATTTGGCCCCATTTGTCAACAAAGTGATTATTGGCGACAATTTTCACAACGTGTTGTATAATGGCGCCGCCCTGGCTCATCGAACATCGCCGCTCCATTGAAACCAACCCTCATCAAAGCCCAGCCAGGGCTTTTTTTATTGGATCGCGGATTGACCCGCGGTAATCGGGAATGTTAAAAGATAATGCCCGCGCACAGGCGCGGGCATTATGTTATCCGGGACAGGAGGATGTCAGATAACGCCCAGCTCCTTGCCAACGCTCTTGAAGGAAGCGAGCCCCCTGTCGAGGTCCTCCCGGGAATGCGCCGCAGAGATCATCACCCGGATCCGGGCTTTGCCGCGCGGGACAGTCGGAAAACCGAGGGCCATGGCGAAGATGCCCTCCTCGAATAGCCGCCGGCTGAAATCCTGAGCCAGGGCTGCCTCGCCCAACATGATGGGCGTGATGGGTGTTGTGCTTACACCGGTGTCAAAGCCTAACCCCCGCATTTCGCGCTTGAAGTAGTCCGCGTTCTCCCAGAGTTTATCGACCAGCTCGGTGGACTCTTCGAGCAGATTCAGGGAGGCCAGGCAAGCGGCCACATCCGGGATGGTCATTGCCGAAGAGAAAAGGAAAGGACGCCCGCGCTGCTTCAGCCAGTCCACGATTATCTGGCTGCCGGCGATAATGCCGCCGACGACGCCGAAGGCTTTCGAAAGCGTGCCCATTTCGACGTCCACCTTGCCATGTAGATCATAGTGATCGACGATGCCGCGCCCGCCTTTGCCGAGGACGCCCTCTCCATGGGCGTCATCGACCATCAACAGCGCATCGAATTCTTGAGCTACTTCATACAATTTATCG
>JAUWFP010000074.1 GCA_030606845.1 Anaerolineales bacterium
GTTCGTTGTTCCAATGGCGCTGTTGATGTTTTACGCGGTTTTTCGCTACTTCGAAAAACGTGAAGCGAAATGGCTTTACTTATTAGCCGCCTCCCTTGCACTGCACTTCACAACGAAAGAAACATCGTTCATTTACACTGCTCAACTCCTGGTGTTTCTAGGTGGTTTCTTTGCCATGCGTATGCTTCGCATGCCGTGGAAGCAAGGCTCCCAAAAGATAGGATTTGTTGCCGGTCTTATCCTCGCCGTGTTGGGGGGAATCTTGGCAATGGGCACCTTGTTTGGTGGGTGGGCTTCATCAGGAGAAATCACAAACGCACTTGAACCGACGATCGAAGGGGCCGCATCCATGGGTGTAGGTGCTGCGGCCAGCTCACCCCTCGTTGCCGTTGGTCTTGTATTGGCAATTATCGGTTTGATCTTGATGGCAGCTACCTTGGTCCTGGCGTTCGGTAAACGCTTGCGCACAGACTTCCCTGAACTCGATTTGCTGGTCATCGTAGGCACAATGACGCTTCCCCAATTGGCAGCGCTGCCGGCGAATCTCCTGGGATGGGACCCCTTAGACTATACGAGTTCATCCACCATAAGCCAGACGATGATCGTTGTGGTCATCCTATTTCTGATTAGCGCAGCTATCGGCGCTTTGTGGGACTGGCGGAGGTGGCTGGTTGCTGCCGGAGTTTTCTTCGGCATTTTCATCGTCTTCTACACCACTCTTTTTACGAACGACGACGGCCTCGCTTCAGGGCTCGTGGGATCCTTAGGGTATTGGCTTGAACAGCACGGCGTCGAACGCGGAGGGCAGCCCTGGTATTACTACCTTTTCGTTCAGATCCCAATCTATGAATATCTTCCTGCCATTGGCTCGATCATGGCTTTCGTGTATTGGATCCGTTTACGGCCCGATGATCAGGATTCAGCTCCAGGGGGCAGCTCTGAGGCTTCCTTCCCGGTAATTGGCTTCCTCGGGTTTATGACGATCACCTCACTAATCGGCTACTCCTTTGCCGGTGAAAAAATGCCTTGGCTGACCGTTCACATTGCCTTGCCAATGATCCTTTTTGGAGGGTGGGGGATAGGCCAGTTCTTGGAAAGATTCAACTGGCAGAGCTTGAAAAAACAACGTAGCTGGCTGATCTTGCTGCTCACCTTCCTAATGCTGCTTGCTTTCTTGAGCGCGATGGGAGGGGTATTGGGGGAGAATCCACCGTTCCAGGGGAGTCAGCTAGATCAGCTCCGAGCAACAAGCGGTTTCATCGCTGCGATTGTATTCGTAATTGGCGCTGCAATTGCAGTTCGCCAGTTGTCGGAAGGTATCTCCGTGCGGATCATTGCCAGCGTAGGGGGCGTATTCCTCCTGGGTATCCTCTTAATTCTCACAATCAGAAATGGATTCCGGGCAGCATTCGTTAACTACGATGATGCAACAGAATATCTGGTCTATGCCCATTCAGCTACCGGTGTTAAGACGGTCATGGATCAAATCGAGGATCTATCCATCCGCACGACGGATGGTTTGGGGATACAAGTGGCCTTTGACGATGACGTCTCTTGGCCTTTGAATTGGTATCTACGGGATTATACCAATCAGTATTTCTACGGAGCTAATCCAACCAGAGAATTGTTAAACTACCCGGTTGTTCTTGTCGGAGATAATAACTGGCATCTCGTTGAACCCCTGCTAGCAGACCACTTCTATAGTTTCGAGTACATCCGCATGTGGTGGCCAAATCAGGACTATTGGAATCTTAAATGGTCAGCGATAGAGGCGGAGAGAAGCCGTGACCAAACGCCTGACAGTGCGCCCTTGCCCCCAATGGGGACCGCGGAATATCTCTCACGTGTTTGGGGGCATATCAAGCCGTTCTTCACCGATAGCGCCCTGAGATCGGCGGTTTGGAAGATCTGGCTCGATCGTGATTTTACAGAGTACGGCACTTATAAGGGTCAGGACATGAGCCTGGCCCGCTGGACCCCTTCAGATCGAATGCGATTGTATATTCGCAAGGATATTGCCGCGCAAGTTTGGGATTATGGTGTAACCCCAGCTTCCTTTTCCCCACCGACCATTGAGGATCCTTACGCTGACTCCATTGTTGAACTTCGAGCGGATTTGATCATCGGTGGCGAGGGGTTGTCTCCTGGAGACATGTTCCATCCTCGCGATATAGCGATAGGACCAGACGGGACGCTTTATGTGGCAGATACGCTTAACCACCGTATTGCACGATTGAGCCCCGAGGGACAGGTCTTGACAACTTGGGGTGGTTTCGGCGATTCCCAAGCGGGAGGGGCAGAAGGAGGGACGTTTAACGAACCGTGGGGCATTGGCGTCGCTCCGAATGGGAATATTTACGTTGCTGACACCTGGAATCATCGAATTCAGTGGTTCTCGCCTGACGGTGCCTTCTTAGGGATGTTTGGACAGGAGGGGCTGGGGGATGATTCCTACTCGTTCTGGGGGCCCCGTGACGTTGCTGTTGACAGTCAGGGTAGAGTGTTTGTTGTCGACACTGGCAATAAGCGTGTCAAAGTCTTCGACAGCGAAGGGGTCTTCGTCACACAATTCGGCGGGCCCGGGTATCTACCGGGATTATTGGATGAACCGGTTGGCATTTCGATTGGAAGTGATGACCGGATATTCATCGCTGATACCTGGAATCAACGCATCCAGGTTTTCTCTGAAGTCTCTCCTAATATTTTCGATGCTGCACAGGAATGGAGTGTTGATGCCTGGTACGGTCAATCGCTCGAGAACAAGCCGTACCTGGATGCTGGCTCCGGAAACATATTGTGTACCACCGACCCAGAGGGTTTCCGGGTGTTGTGTTTCACACAAGATGGTGAATTCTTGCTTGGATGGGGGGGTGTATTTGGCCAGGATGAAACCCAGTTCAGTCTGATAAGCGGCATTGCGCTTGGACCTGACGGCAAAGTTTGGGTTGTTGACAGCAATAATCACCGGGTGATGCGATTTGCCCCCGCGTTTCCTTAGAACAAATAAAGCCTGACCGGCAGAAACCTTCATGGTTTGTAAAGATTATCAGAGCAAGGAGAGCGAATGAAGCTACATGAATATCAATCGAAGCAATTGTTTGCCGAGCACGGCATTCCAATTCCCCATGGGCAGATGACGATGAACGCGTCGGAGGCGAAATCGATCGCTGAGGAGCTCGGTGGAAGAGTCGTCGTTAAATCCCAGGTGCTCGTCGGAGGGCGAGGGAAAGCGGGCGGTATCCGTCTGGTGAACACGCCTGAAGAAGCAGAAGAGGCCGCTACCCAGATCCTGGGGATGAAGATAAAGGACCTCCCGGTTCGGAAAGTACTCATCGATGAAGCTGTCAATATTAAAACCGAGATCTATCTCGGAATCACTAACGATCGCTCCAGGCGCTGTCCGGTAATGATCGCTTCAGCGGAAGGCGGAGTAGAGATCGAAGAGGTTGCGAAAACGAATCCAGACAAGATCATTCGGGTGTGGATTGACCCGCTGCTTGGGCTGCGGGATTACCAGGCACGTTATCTAGCTGCCTGCATCGAATTGCCCCGGGAGCATTGGCGCGAATTCATGTCGATTACGAAGGGACTGTACCAGACATTTATGCAAACAGACGCAACTTTAGCGGAAATCAACCCCCTCGTGATTACAGCCGACAAGGGCTTGATGGCTTTGGATGGGAAGATGGTGCTCGATGACAATGGTCTATTCCGGCACCCAGAACTCGCCGAAATGCGCGACCTGGACGAAGAGGCCGCGGAGGAGCGAGAGGCGCGAAAATATGGACTCTCCTACGTAAAACTGGGCGGAGAAATTGGATGTATGGTCAATGGCGCCGGCTTGGCGATGGCAACGATGGATGTGATTAATCTCTATGGCGGCTCGCCTGCTAATTTCCTCGATATTGGGGGTGGTGCATCCGCTGAGAAAGTTGCCGCGGCGATTCAAATCATCATCCGTGATCCAAATGTGAAAGCAGTTCTCTTTAACATCTTCGGCGGGATTACACGCGGTGATGAGGTGGCTCGGGGTATCCTGGCAGCGTTGGAGAAAACACCAACCAAACTTCCTATGGTTGTACGTTTGGTTGGAACGAATGCGGAAGAGGGCCGCCATTTGCTTGCAAAGGCAGACATGGAAACTGCTGTCTCGCTCGCAGATGCTGCCCAAAAGGCGATTGCAGCGGCGAAAGCGGTGGAGGAATCATGAGTATTCTAGTCGATAAAAGTACAAAGCTGCTTGTGCAAGGGATTACCGGGAGAGAGGGTTTGTTCCACACTGCTCGAATGATTGAGCACGGCACGAGTGTTGTCGCTGGTGTTACTCCCCAAAAGGGAGGGGAATGGGTGATTGGGGGCAAAGTTCCAGTTTTTGATACGGTGAAGTCAGCGGTTGAAGCTACCGGATCGAATACCAGCGTGATTTTTGTCCCCTCACGCTTTTCGGCGGATGCCATCCTCGAGGCTGCAGATGCGGGAATCTCTTTGATTGTGTGCATTACAGAAGGTATTCCGGTCCAGGATATGATGAAAGTAAGACGATACCTCGATCAAAGGGGCGTCCGCTTGGTCGGACCGAATTGCCCGGGACTGCTTTCGCCAGGTACAGCGAAAGTCGGGATTATTCCTGGAGATATAGCCATGGCCGGGAATATTGGCGTTGTCTCAAGATCGGGAACACTGACGTATGAAGTCCTTCATGCTCTAAAGCAGAACGAGATGGGTGTCTCAACTTGTGTTGGCATCGGCGGGGATCCAATCAACGGCACATCGTTCGTCGATACTTTGGAGTTGTTTGAGGCAGATCCTCACACCGAGAAGGTTGTTTTGATTGGGGAGATCGGCGGGACAGATGAGGAACTTGCTGCTGAATTCATCCGCGACCGTATGACGAAACAAGTTGTTGCCTTTATCGCCGGCAAGACCGCTCCGCCTGGAAAGCGAATGGGCCATGCAGGTGCGATTGTAGAGAGCGGAGAGGGAACCGCGGAAGATAAAATTAAGGCTTTGGCGGCTGCCGGAGTAATGACCGCGGACCAGCCAGAAGATATCCCTGGTTTGCTCCAGTGAGAGATGGAGACTAATTAAGAAGGGGAATTACCAAGGGGGGATGAGAATAGCCTGTGAACCTTTCTAAGTATTCGCGGGTGAACAAACAGCATCGGCGATAGAAAATCGGGCGGAGGAAACACATCTAATGGTTTCAAAACGTGAGAGGCTGGAGGCGGCGATAGCAAAAGATGTTGCTGATCGCCCTCCGTTTGCTTTATGGCGCCATTTTCCAGTTGACGATCAAACACCTGAAGGATTAGCGGAGTCTACTTCCCTTTATCAGGCGCGGTATGACTATGATTTTGTTAAAGTCACTCCCGCTTCTTCCTTCTGTTTAATTGACTGGGGTGTCGAGGATGAGTGGAACGGGAATCCTGAAGGGACCAGGGATTACACACGACGCGTGATCAAGGAGCCTTCGGACTGGCGAAAGCTCGAGGTGCTTGACGCGGAGCAGGGGTGTCTCGGCAAGCAGTTGAAGTGTCTTGAGCTATTGCGCGAGAGGCTTGGAGAAACTCAACCGATCATCCAAACGGTCTTTAGCCCTCTCTCACAAGCGAAAAACCTCGCTGGTCGGCAGGTATTGTTTGAACATCTCCACCGCGAGCCGGGAGATGTGATCGCCGGACTGGAGATCATCACACAATCCACAGTCAATTTTATTGAGGCTATGAAAGATCGTGGAGTGGATGGTATTTTTTACGCCGTTCAATTTGGCTCCTATCGGATATTCGATTCCGAGAATTATCGAAAGTTCGCTGACGTTTATAACCATCGGATTTTCGAAGCAGCTGAACAGTTTTGGCTAAATGTGCTCCATTTACATGGCGAAGCGATCATGTTCGACCTTGCGGAAAAGTATCCTGTGCAGATCGTAAATTGGCATGACCGCGAAGTTCCGCCGAGTTTAGCGGAGGGTGCCTCGCGCATTTCTGGCGCAGTTTGCGGCGGCATTCGACGGATGACGATGGTCTGTGGCGACCCGGCTCAGGTACAGGAGGAAGCTGATCAAGCCCTAAAGTCTCTCAATGGCCGGGGAGTCGTTCTTGGCACCGGCTGTGTTGTCCCTGTGCACGCGCCACGAATGAACATAGAAGCCGCTCGCACCGCAGTGGAGTGCGCATAGCCACCCAGTCAAAAGAGTAATGCTCAAGTTGAGACGATAATGGCAGGAATCAGGGTGATCGCTGGTAAAGCGAAGGGGAGAAAGCTGCAGATGGTCCCAGGTAAAGATGTACGACCTATCGGGGATCGCGTAAAAGAGTCATTATTCAATATCATTGGCGCTGATATTCGCGAGGCGAGGTTCTTAGATTTATTCGCCGGTACGGGAAGTGTTGGGATTGAAGCGCTGAGTAGAGGCGCAGCGCGGGTTCTCTTTATCGATGAGAACAGAAGGGCGATTGAAACAATCCGGAAAAACCTAGAAAACACGAAACTGCAGGGTGAGGCGGATGTAGAGCAGCGTGACGCTTTCCAATACCTGAAGTTCAAGCCTAAGATAGATCCGTTTGATTATATCTACGTTGCACCACCGCAATATAAAGGGATGTGGCTTAAAGGGGTTCAAGCGATAGACGACAATAAAGCATGGCTGAATCCAGATGCATGGGTCATCGCCCAGATTGATCCGGATGAATACGAAGTTATGACCCTAAGCAATTTAGTAGAATTTGATCAACGGAAGTACGGTAAAACTTTACTCGTCTTTTATGAATGGCCCAGCATGTGAAGTTTTGCGAGGGTGGTACTGATGGAACTGCGGGCGGTCTTTATGATCGCCCTTTATCGTTCTGCAAGGAATAGTTCACCATTTACGGGTTTGCCGAGCAGCCGGTCGCAATCTAAAATTTTCCGCAGAAAATGATACATCGTGAAGAGTTCTAACGCGAATGGCGGGAAGCCCAGCATGCCTAGGAGAGGCATTTTTCCATAGTGCAATCCGAAGATTCGGAGTGGTTCCGGCACTAGATACAGCCAATGCCCACCCCCAGAATGAAGCGCCTGAAAGTTCCACGCTTCCCAGAGTAAGCCGCATACTAGCCCTCCTGCGAGCAAGGAAAAGATTGGCCAATAAGTACGTTCTCGTAGCATTCTTCGAAATGATGGTGCTCCCATCCGGTCGTTGATCGGATCGATCAATAGGATAAATCCGATCCAGACGAATCCGAACAGGTAAGAGGCGATCGGTGTGGGCAGCAATAATGGGATCACAACCATGAGAAGGCCGCACAGAAACCAGAGCCAGCCGGCGCCAATGAATACTTCTTCACTCCTGATTTGGTCATTGTGTAGAAATCGTGTAGGGATGAAAGTTGAGATGATCTCCGAGGTGATGAATACGCCGGGCATGATTGTGGTAAATGACCAAAAATAAGCGAAATCACGAATGATGGGGTTGTCTGGAACATAATAGTAAGCCCAGTTCTGAATGTGAAAATTGAGAACTTCAAAGAGCAGCCAAACACCAACCGAAAGCAGCAAGACGAGGGGGAACTCTCTTCGTCGGGTCATCATCCAGGAACTTTCTTTCCGGTGGTAGAGGAATGCATCTGCGGCCAAGATATAGCCCGTCCACATTATCGGTGTTAGCCAGACGGCTACGAAATGGACGTCCAGGGCAAGCAGAATTTCACCGATGCCCAGGATGGCGAAGCCGAAGATGCCATATAGCGGGAATTTATGTGTATCTGCTGTTTTCACGGGTTGAAGTGAATACTTGGGCTCCCATTCTCATCGAACGTGGTCACGGCGCAGAAGGGTTGTTTATTGTTAAAACTCTTGATAGCTCGAGGAAGGAGTGCAGGCAAATCCTTCACTAATGCCTGTTTCTCAAAGTCGTTCATGTCGATCCATTCTGGCGTTCCTTCGTAGGAACTCTGGGTCTCCGAAGTTTCGGTGACGCCAACAAAGATGTACAAACCGACACCTGGGGAGGTCCCAACATCTACCGTGAGTACACCAGAAAGATAGAGAGAAGAAGGGGATAGAATTAAACCCGTCTCCTCTTTGATCTCGCGTAGAGCCGCGCTCCGTGGATCTTCGCCCCGCTCGATATGACCCCCAACACCATTTAAAAGATCAGACCAGGGGCCACGACTCTTGGCAATGCGGATGAGAAGGACTTTCTCCTGGTGTAGGAGGAAGGATAAGCAGCGAGGCACAACTGAATATCTGCCCGCTTGAACTTGTTGGCCCGGGAGCGACATTAGGAACTCTTTTTCGTCTTAGTCATCCAGGTCACTAACGTCCCCTACACCACCGCTTTCGGCGAGGTAAGACTCAATTTCAGGTTGGATTGGAACTACTTTGGTAAATCTCTGGACCATCTCGCTCGTCCCACCGACATTCAGACGTTCAAAGAGGATCTTGAACTGCGCCTCCCATTTCTTCTCGATCGTGCGGATTGTGCTTTTGGGTAGGTCCCAGAACACTTCCTTGAAAGGGCCAATGGCTCGCTTGCGCGTCTTGTAATAGAACTGATCGTCGGTCTGACCTTCCTTGCGTTCGTTACCGTGATTGTCGCGGAGGTAGGCGAAGACCTCCTCGAGCAGATCAGAGGGGAGTTCATCGTAGAAGATATTCTGAAAGCCTGTAGCTAAATGGACCTCAAGCGCGTTCGCCTCGGCGAAGCGGGTGAAGGCTTCGTCTGGTAAAGTGGAAGCACCGTGCTGGACCGCGCC
>JAUWFP010000111.1 GCA_030606845.1 Anaerolineales bacterium
GTCCACAGTCTCTAGCAATTTACGTGTGTAGAGACGGTATCCACATTGGTTATCAAAAATCCTTATTCCCAGGGCTTGCGAGAGCATCCATGTTCCGACCCCATTGCCAAAGGCGCGGTAAAGAGGCATCTCCCGGAAATCACGGCGCCCGATGATTAATTCTCCATCTCCCCGTTCATAGGCTTCGATGAACTTAGACGCTTCCTCTGGGTCATGCTGTCCATCCGCATCCAGCGTGAGCACGGCGTCGTAGCCTCTTTCCAGCGCCCACTTGAATCCCGTAGACAGCGCCACGCCCTTGCCCATATTCTGTGGATGAACCACAACATTAACACCCACTTCCCGGGCAATAACTGCAGTGTCGTCGCTTGATCCATCATCAACCACAAGAACAGGCAGGGAATCACGAAATGCTTCAATGACCGGTCGAATTCGACTTGCTTCATTCCAGGCAGGAATTAATACGAGTATATTTGGTCTACTCATCCGTTGAACCCATATTTACCCTTGTCCTTGACTCTCAGAGGTCCTGATCTGGTAGAGAGCATGACAATATACATGACCCAGCCGGAAAATGACAGCGAAACATCATTCACACGTCAGGCACACTTCGTCGTTTAATTCTAGTCTAGCCATGGCAGAGGTCAAGTTATAAAATATTGCAGACATGGCTGCCGGTTGGGGGAAAACCTGGCAATGTGTTGGCAGACCATCGAGTGCTATTTACCTATTTGCATGTTAAACTTGATTGTCTACACTATTATAATGTCCTGGCTTCGGAGGTAAAAAAGCATGGGAAAAGTTATCGGGTATATCGCAGCCGCTATCCTCATCTTTTTCGGCGTACTTTTTGTATGGGGCGCCTTCAGTGAAAGCGGGTCCACCGGATGGATCATCGTTGGCGTGATCGGTATCGCCAGTGGTCTCGGTTTAATATGGCTCGTAGGGCGAAAAGAAAAATCGGATTCTACCGAGTTGATCCAGAAGATTGAGCTCTCTGGCGATATAAATCTTGAAACGTTATCCTGTCAGAGTTGCGGCGGGGCATTGTCTCCTGACAATATCAAGATGGTCGCCGGTGCGCCTGTCGTCACATGCTACTATTGCAACTCTACCTATCAACTTTCTGAAGAACCTAAATGGTGAACTGAAGCGATTTTCTTTGGACCAGTATAAAGTGGAGCGACTGATGAGATTCTTACCTATTCCAGCTCCAGTTGAGGGACCTATGGTGAACAAACTAAAACTTTTCTCGAGCCGCGGCCGAATCTGGAAAATCTTGTGGATTACAGCGATCCTCACTTCCCTGCTTCTTGTATTCTCATCACCTGTTTTCGGACAATCCTACTCATTCACCGTCGACCAGGTGATCGCTGATGTGTACTGGGAGTCGGATGGAAGCGCCCGAATCCTCTACAGAATCGTTTTCACTAACGACCCCTCCGGCCCGCCGATCGAATTCGTCGACATCGGGACGCCAAGTAATAACTACAATCTTGGTTTCATGTCAGCGACGATCAACAACATCACTATCGCTCATATCGCTGACTCAGAGTACGTACCCACCGGGATCGAATTGGGCTTGGGCAGCAACTCCATTCAGCCAGGCCAGAAAGGCATCATACTCGTCGATCTAGGGCCTGTAAGCGGACTTCTCTACAAAGATTCCCAGGATGACGATTACGCCAGCGCGCGCTTCGAACCTAATTACTACGACAGAGAATTTGTCCATGGAAATACCGACGTCACGGTGATATTCCATCTACCACCTGGAGTTCAGCCTGATGAACCCCGCTGGCATGAATCGCCGAGCGGCTGGTCCAGCGAACCCGAAACATATTTAGACAAAGAAGGACGTGTTGTTTACCAGTGGCACAATCCGGCCGCCAATGCCTACACAGAATACGAGTTTGGCGCATCCTTCCCCAGCGAATATGTCCCCGCCGACAGCATCCACTCATCATCTCTGCGTTTGGATTTAAGTGCGTTGACACCCATCTGTTGTTTCGGCGGTTTCTTCTTATTAATTCTGGGGATAATCGGCCTTTCGGCTTACTCAAACAATAAAAGAAAGTTAGACTACCTGCCCCCGAAGATTTCGATCGAAGGGCATGGCATCAAACGCGGGTTGACCGCGGTCGAAGCAGCCATACTTGCCGAAACACCGCTCGACCGGGTGCTTACAATGCTCCTCTTTGCTGTGGTGAAGAAAGGCGCGGCCAAAGTTGTAAACGAGGACCCGCTTACACTCGAACGTCTCGAACCCGCAGTGAAGGTACGGGACTATGAACGCGATTTTCTTGAAGCTCTGATCGACAAGCCCAAGAAGAAGAGACGGTCCAACCTGCAGACAGTGACCATTAATCTTGTGAAGTCCGTACAGAAAAAGATGAAGGGTTTCAGCCTTAAGGAGACCAACGCGTATTACAAGTCAATCACCAAGAAAGCCTGGCAGCAGGTTGAAAATGCGGAGACTCCGGAGATCAAATCCGAACGCTTCGCCGAAGATATCGAGTGGACGATGCTCGATGACAACTTCGATGATAGAACCAAACGGGTATTCAGGACAGACCCTGTTTACGTGCCGATGTGGTGGGGTTCGTACCGACCAAGCTCAATTCCCAGCACTAAATCAGCCGCACCAATGCCAAGCGGCACAGGTATGTCGCTCCCGACGCTCCCCGGCTCAGACTTCGCTGCCTCTGTCGTGAACAGCGTTCAGGATACCGCCGCTGGTCTTGTGGGGAGCATTCCCGGCTTTACACAGGGTGTGACCAAGACGACCAATCCACCACCTCCTCGCTCCATCAGCTCCGGTTCATCCAGGAGCGGCGGTGGATGTGCCTGTGCCTGCGCATGTGCAGGATGTGCTTGTGCCTGTGCTGGAGGGGGTCGGTGAGATTGCACCTCCCCTTCCATGGTGTTCGAAGCGGTAAACGCTTCGAACCGGGTCTCTACGCCTATAAACAAGAATCTGAGGATGGGCGCACCCAGATCCACCTGCGGATCGATCAGGATGAAACGGGTCTACTCCTGATTAATGCAAACCGGGCACTTCATTTGAATTCCACAGCAGCCAGGATGGCGTGGTTGATACTCGAGGATCTGCCAGAACCCCACGCTATTCGGGAAATCCGCAAGTCATTCAAAGTTTCATCCACTCAAGCCAAGAGAGATTTCAGCGAGATTCAGACGCAAATCAATGAGCTAATCAAACCCGACGGGGCTTGCCCTGTCCATGATTTGGCAATCGACATCCTGCCACCTTTCGCGGCAAAGCCCAGTGCACCCTACCGTATGGATCTGGCGCTCACATATCGATGCAATGACAACTGCCCGCACTGCTACAACGCCAGACCGCGCGACTATCCCGAAATGGAGACGGACGATTGGATTGACATCATCGACATCCTCTGGGATTTGGGAATCCCGCATATTTGCTTCACGGGTGGTGAAGCGACGCTGCGTTCAGATTTACCAGATTTGATCGCCCATGCACAATCGAAGGGACAGATCACGGGACTGCTCAGCAATGGCCGACGTCTCGCTGATCGCAATTATTTAAACCGTTTGCTTTCCGCGGGTCTGGATCACATTCAGATCACGCTAGAATCACACCATGAAGAAGTCCACGACCGAATGGTCGCGACCCGCGGTGCATTCCGCCAGACTGTCGAAGGCATTCAAAATTGCGTCGATGCGGGTGTCTACGTGATGACCAACACGACAATGCTCGCTGAGAATGGTCCCGAAATCGGGGAGACCGTTGATTTCCTCGCCGATCTGGGAGTTAAAACTGTCGGCCTCAACGCGCTGATCTACGCCGGTAAAGGCGCAACCGTGGGAACAGGGATGCTGGAAGCCGACCTCGAGCCGCTCCTCGAGCGCGTGCGAGCGAAAACGGACCAGTACGGACAGCGGTTGATTTGGTATACGCCAACCCAATACTGCCACTTCGATCCGGTTCAGATGGAGTTAGGCGTCAAAGCATGCACTGCGGCGTTATACAACATGTGCGTAGAACCCAACGGGGATGTAATCCCCTGTCAATCTTTCTATGAACCATTGGGCCATATCCTGCGCGATTCTTGGGATAGCATCTGGAATCACGAACGCGCGCTTTGGCTCCGTGAACGAAAATATATTCCCGCCGCCTGCGAGAATTGCGCCGTACTTTCTGAATGCGGTGGCGGATGCCCTCTTACCTTGATGAACCGATCAGATCACGAGCCCATCACTTTTCAGAATCTCGTGCCGCACAGTATCTAGCCAGAAGGACGCCATAATGGACTCAATAATTGCTCGTTTTTTCACACCAAAAGAACCGCCCCCTGCCCCGGATCCAGGGGTTTATCAAATTATGTTCCCGGAAGATGCGGAAACCCCGAACCGACTACATTTACGTGTGGAGAGCGATGGGACGGGTGTACTTTTGGTAAATGCGGCGACTGTGCTTCACTTGAACCAAACCGCAGCAGAGCACGTTGCGTTATGGATCCAGGGGTTGGATGAAGAAGATGCCGCAAGAATTATGGCTGCGAGATACAAGCTGAGCCGAAAGCATGCCCTGCGGGACCAACGCGAGCTGCGCGAGGAGATACTTACCTTAGCAACAGAGCCTGATCTTGACCCTGTACTGTTCTTGGGGATGGATCGTGTTGAACCTTACAGCATAGCCCCTTCCGCCCCCTACCGCCTGGATTGCGCACTCACGTACAAACTGGACGAACAAGGCACCCTCGATCCCCTCGCGAGAGAGCGTGTAGATCGAGAGCTTTCTAAGTCTGAGTGGATGCAGATTCTATCCACGGCATGGGACGCGAATATTCCTCACGTGACGTTCACTGGCGGTGAACCAACGCTGCGGGAAGACTTACCCGATCTTATCCAATATGCGGAAAGCCTTGGACAGGTCACGGGGATTCTTACGCATGGTAAGCAGTTAGCTGACGCTGCTTACCTCGACCGTCTCGACAAATCTGGTTTGGACCATATCCTCATAGCATTCGCTCCCGATGACCCTGCTGCCAGGCTAGGCCTGGAACGGGCACTTGAGACGGATATCTTCGTCGCTGTCCATCTGACGCTGGACCCCACAACAACTCCCCAGATTATTGACACCCTGGAAGAACTCTCCCAGATGGGGGTAAAGGCTGTCTCTCTTGCCGCGATCGAGAAATCTGACCAAAGTGTCAACGCGTTAGAACAAGCCCGGGAGAAGGCCGCAGCCCTTGGTTTAGATCTCATCTGGGACCTTCCAGCGCCCTATTCAGACACAAATCCGATTGCCGTTGAACTCGAAAATGTGCATCAGGGTGCAGGCCGCGCCTGGCTATACGTTGAGCCAGATGGTGACGTCTTGCCGACGCAGGGTGTAAACCAGGTCCTTGGGAACATCTTGCGCGACCCATGGGATCAGATCTGGGATCAGGCAGTCTCAAGCTATCGCGCCACTTCTTGATGGTTGCTCGCTAGCCCTCCGGAATAACAAAAGAGTTAATCGATGCTGTATCATTAGCGGGTCCTCATGCAGCAAGAAACCCTAGAGCGTTTGCACTCACGTTACATTATTCAAGCAACTTGGACCGCTTCGATCCGAGAGCAGCTTTTTGATTCCCTTCAGATTCAAGAAAAGGATCAAGTTCTGGAAGTTGGCTCCGGCACGGGCGTGGTCAGCGCAGAAATAAGCCAGCGGTTTTCATTGGCGAGCGTTGGTCTTGACATCGACCGATCTGCGGTTGCCTTCGCACACAATAATGACCCTACATCCACGTATCTCGCTGGAGACGGCAACAATCTCCCTTTCCAACCCGCAGCATTCGATGTGGCTGTCTGTCATTTTCTCCTTCTCTGGGTTGAAAACCCGGATAGGATCCTCGATGAAATGGTAAGAGTCACAAAGCCGGGCGGTTGGATTCTGGCATTGGCAGAGCCTGATTATGGCGGGCGGATAGATTTCCCGCGTGAGCTTGAACCCGTCGGTCAAGCCCAGATCCAAGCGCTGCTCAACCAAGGCGCCAATCCCTATCTGGGGCGGACACTGCGTTCGCTTTTCCACTCGGCGCAGCTGTCCGAGATCCGAACTGGTTTGCTTGGCGGAGAATGGCAGGGAAGCATAGATGAGGATCAACTGGAATCAGAATGGGAGACACTGGCTCAAGATCTGAGCGATTTGCTCCCCGCCGATGAGATCGAACGATTTAGACGGATCGACCACGAAGCCTGGGAAATGGGGACGAGAGTCTTGTTCGTGCCGACCTTCTACACCGCTGGCCGCGTCCCGCTCTAAATCGTGTCATTTCGAACCCCTTCAAGGGGCACCTGTCCTGAGGGAAGCCGAAGGGCTCACTCGAAATGACAGACCGGAAAAGGCTATTGTCTAATGTGTCATTTCGAACCCCCAGAGGGGGTGAGAAATCCCTGAAGCGATACGCTAACTAATTCGAAGCTGTGGCGCGAAGTGAGTGGTCCTAGATCCATAGAAGTGCTCGTATGAGAATCATTCAAGGGATTTCTCGCGGAGTTTATCCTGAGTAAAACCGAAGGGCTCGAAATGACAACGGGGGATGAACTGTTTCCGTGCTTGTCATTGCGAGGAGCCCAATAGGGCGACGTGGCAATCTCCGCGTAAGTCGCGAGGAGACTGCTTGGGTTCATTTTCGTTGACAGGTTCTCACTTATCGTCATTCTGAGGAGCGTAGCGACAAAGAATCTCGTTCCCGGTAAGAAGCATATATCTGTTCGAAGACCGAGATGCTTCACTTCGTTCAGCATGACATTAAGGGGTGGACTTCGTCACCTACGGATGGTGTCAGTTTCAAAGGAGGAGTCCTCGAGACCAGCATCACAGGGATTTCTCGCTGCGCTCGAAATGACAGTTTGAGGTGAAACATTCTATGTAATGTCATTTCGAACCCCCGCCAGGGCATAATAAATCCCCGAGATTACTTAATCAAAAAGGGGCTGCCTTTTTTGGCAGCCCCTTCATCGTTATGGTGACGAAGTTCTAGA
>JAUWFP010000296.1 GCA_030606845.1 Anaerolineales bacterium
ACGAGATCCCATCGTTTCGTGCGCAGCCGCTTCAAGTCAACATCACGAATGGGTTGGGCAACGCCGAGTGAGATGCAAGGGGGAGTCCAAGCGTAAAAGCGCAGGGTTGGGAGCGATTCGCCTCGCCCCACGGCTTCGAGGATGGCTTCGTCAAGCGCCATGTTCCAGCTGCCGCTAGCCGGGGGGGATTGTATGAGCCGCAAGTGATTGGGGTGAATTTCATGCATGCTGCTGATTATAGCCTCATTGCCTCGTCTGTCGTCTGCATGGATGTGAATGATGGGAGAATGTGGTTCTCTCCTGGGTGTATCTTACGGGCGATGGATGGCGGTGTTCTACCTAACATCGGTGCATAAGCCTTTGGCACGGCGTCTGCATTAGAGTCAGCAGTAATCTTATGTTAGACTCAGTCGGCATGGAAATGTGTGGAGGTCCAACCCGCAAGCCAGGGCTCTAAAACCATCTCGAGAAATGACATGGCTCTACTGAAACGATCTGATGCGAAGCAGCCAACCTGGCATCCTATCCTTAGATGGATGACGGTTTGCGTTGTGTTATCCCTGACCTTAATTGGGGTATCTGCGTGTCAATCGGATTCTGAAGTCTCAAGCATTCCAACGGAAATGCCCGATAGCCTTACGCCTACAACGGCGTCAACCCCGACGCAGACAGCGGAGCCCACGCCTGCGAGTACCGGCGAGATCATTATTTGGCTGGACTGGGCACCAGAGGAGATGGAGGCTCTCCAGGAGATTATCCAGTCGTTCTCGCACGAGTACCCGACGGTCGATTTTTCACTCTCCTATTATCCGACGGATGAATTACTGAGCGCATTCGAAGAGGCAAGCCGCGCGGGTACGCCGCCGACGATCATCTTCGGCCCCTCACTCTGGGGTCCGCGCCTCTATGAGGGTGAGATAATCTTGGATCCATCTTCGATGGTTAACGCCGAACTTGAACGAAGGATCCATCCGACGGCGTGGACACAGGTAACTTACGATAGCCACATGCTCGGACTCCCGCTTGAATTTCAGGGCATGGTCCTCTTCCGGAACAGGTCTAGAGCAGCGGAGGCGCCGCGGACGGTTGAACGTTGGATCGAAGTAGGGCTCAATCAACGTGAGGGGGATCAAACGGCCACCGTGCTGGATTTCGGGTTTGGCTTTTCCGCGCCCCAGCTTTCAATTTGTGATGGGTCGTTCATTGGCCCACAAGGTGAAATTGCCCTGGAACTGCCTCAGGGGACTTGTTGGCTGGAAGTGATAAGCGACCTTCGAGCGGTCGGACCGGCTGTCATGAATTCGGATGAGGATCTCTTGAGATTTTTAGCTGGCGAGTCAGCCTGGCTCGTTGAAGAATCGTCACGTATTGGTGAACTTGCGCATGCGCTAGGGATCACGAATCTGAAAGTTGATCCCTGGCCGCTTTATGAGCCTGCTGACCGGCCCCTGCAAAGCCTGGTTTGGACTGAAAATATCTACTTGTCGAGGGGGATACAGCCGCAGAATCTCGAGGTGACATGGGCTTTTGTGGAGCACATCTTTAGCTCCGAGGCGCAGGCTCAACTGAGCGACTTTCAAGGCGCGGCCCACATCCCGGTCGATACGACGGTTGAAATCATCGATTCGAACATGGTTGAAATGGCTTCGATGCTGCGCTCTGGTGTACCGCTGTCACTGTGGATCGATTCGGAAGACCACATTAAGCCGATTGAGGATGCTGTCGAAGATGTTGTTTTCCAGGGGGTTGAACCTGATGTGGCTGCGCAGAATCTACTTGACCGGATGGACCAAGTTCAACCACCGGACGATGATTAATCCAGGTGGGAATGAATGGATTCCCCTTTCCTTAGATCCTTGATCCATATGTAAAGTCGTCTCAGGGATTTCTCACTTCGACTAGCTCAGTACAGGCACCCCCTGCGCGGGTTCGAAATGACATGCATAAGAATGACTCTTCCTCATTTGTCATTTCGAGCAAAGCGAGAAATCCCTAGGATGTCACTGTTGGGAGGTTCCCCCTCTTAATGTCATTGCGAGTGAACCCACAGCGCGTATGGCGCTGCTCAAACAGGAAGAAACAAAGCCCATTCGAGTAAGATAAGGTAGATGTTCGGACAGCTAAGACCGGCCCCGCCATGGTGTCAAAGAACCCGTTTGCGAGTGTGGTTCCGGTTATTGGTGGCTTATTCATTGGTGGCCGCAAGGACCCCGTTTAGTAGCATACCCAAAAATACAGATAACCGGGTCTGAACATCAAGACCAATCCCCAGGCAACCACGAGGAGAAGAATCGATGGGCAAGAGAAGAAGCAAGCGACGGAATAAAGTGAACGACCTGGACGCATTGGAGCAAATCAACCTGAATGCTGCCGGGATCGACATTGGGGCGGAAGAGGTTTACGTAGCTGTACCCAAAGGTCGGGATGAAGAGAGCGTGCGCTCGTTTTTGACCTTCACAGCGGACCTACGACAGTTAGCAGATTGGTTGGCAATCTGTGGCGTCGAGACTGTGGCCATGGAATCGACGGGCGTGTATTGGATACCGATATACGAAATCCTGGAAAGTCGAGGCTTTGAAGTTTATTTGGTGAATGCACGCCACATCAAGAATGTAAGCGGTCGCAAGAGCGACGTCTTAGATTGTCAGTGGATCCAACAGCTCCATACTTATGGATTACTGCAGCCATCTTTCCGGCCGCCAGAGCTGATTTGTGCTGTGCGCAGTTTGGTACGTCATCGTGATATGCTGATCAAATATCGCTCTGCCCACATTCAACACATGCAGAAGGCGCTGACCGTGATGAACGTTCGCCTGACCAATGTTCTGAGCGACATTACCGGGGTGACGGGTATGAAAATCATACGCTCCATTGTGGCAGGTGAACGCAATCCGCACGTGTTGGCCAGTTATCGACACGGCACCTGTGCCAGGAGTGAAACGGAGATCGCCAAATCCCTGGAAGGCCACTACAAACGAGAGCACTTATTCGCTTTGAAGCAAGCCCTGGAACTCTACGATTATTACGGACAACAACTTTGTGATTGTGATCTTGAGTTGGAGGCTTTATACCAGGAATTCGACCTGCCTGACGAACCCGGCACCCCGCCGCCAGGGCCTCGAAAATCCAAGCGCCGCAAGAACCAACCCCATTTTGACCTGGCGCAGTATTT
>JAUWFP010000014.1 GCA_030606845.1 Anaerolineales bacterium
GATGATGATGTGGTCCCAAGGGTGGGTGCACTTTCGACGCGCAAGTGGGCGCGTTTTCGATGATCACAACGAGACTCAATAGCACGAGGTGGTCTCATTTTCGATGATCAAATGGGCGCGTTTTGGATTGACAAAAACATCTACACTCCGGAGAGCCTATAACAAAAATATTTATGTTGCTGAATGACTAAGCGCATTCTTATATCTATGATATGGTCAGTGGATTTGTTGTTGCATTAAAGTGGTTCTAATCGGGCTGGTGGACCGTTGTAGTTGGGTGGGGCAGGGTAGATTGTGTTGAGTGTTTCAATTGTGAGGATTTCTCGTTGCTTGATCCATCCAATGCTTACATTTTGCATTAGATTAGTGTTTAAAGCCTCCTTTTATCTGAGAGTAAGTTTGGCTTCTAGCGAAAATACCTTGACAGCCACATATCATCTGGTATAAGATAATCATGAATTTTGTGATTGAAAAATTAATATAGCTAAAAATACCGCCCATAAGCGGAGCAACGCGTTTAAAGCTTATGAGCGGTATAGCTTTTAACCAGCATTACCAATTGATCATTGTAACGCTCAACCTTTCCAAGATTTCAAGACAAACGGATTCCTCCACACAACTCAGGTTAGGAAATTTATGCCACAACACTATCAATGGTGCAGGGTGGTATTCAACCTATAATATCCCGTGAGGTGCAGAAATGATTCCTGAAGCCAGAGAGGGCCTTCTCGCATTTCTTCCTATTGCAATCACACTAGTTGCGGCCGTAGTGCCTTACGTGCTCCTGCTAACTTTAACCTCAAAGACCTTTGAGGTTTGGTTCTCGCGGCGCCATGGGGATTTGTGGTGGATCACGCCACTGTCAGGCTTCCTGGGCCTGATATGGCCGGTGTCGATCACCATCGGGTCAAGTCTGGTCCTCATTGCATGGCTGGCATATAAGCTCCTGCCACAACGCTGGTGGGTGATCATCTACTTGTCTTCTCACATAATCGAAATTGCCACAGGTCCCACTAGTCTTCCCTTGTTGGAGAGTTCTCAGAGAGCTCTTGGGCCTTTCTGGTCTTACCGAGAAGCTTGTACAGTGGCCGAAAGGGAAATGTTCCAAATGCAACAGACGGATGTCTCGTAAATTTTCATCCAATCGCGTGCACGTTGCTTGGTACTTCGTACTTCTGACTTCTTCTCCCTGGTTACCTCTCCAGATAATGACGCCCTATCGACATCGGCATCCATGACTTTTCTGGGGTATAGCTTGAGGGGAACTGACCAGCCGATTCCCAAGCCTGGTCAAAGATCCACCTCCAAAAGTTTCACCGTTGTAGACCCGCATATTCAATAACATCTTAGTAAAGTGAAGAAGCCGGGGTTATCGAACCCCGGCCTTTTGCATTTAACTCCAGGAGGCTTAGATGATCCAAATCGTATTTGTTGTGATCACTTTTGGTTATTTCATCGCGATGGCAGCTCCTACCATCGTCGCCATTTGCCGCTGGTGGTTTGGGGCAAGGAAGCTTCTTAGTGAACGTCTTCCAAAGGAGATCAGGAAACGTTAGAGGGTTCGTGCAGGTCAGTACCTCCAATCGATTGGACGCCGGTTTATTGGCTGGTGGATGTGGGTTCAATGCCCTCATTGCCCGAGCCAGTTACTCCGTCCTGACAAAATCTAAAATCAAGAAAGGTTTCCATCATGTCAAACCAAGCATCACAATCAGTAAATGACAGGTCGCTTGTTCACGGCATTCCTACAAATGATAAAGACAATGAGGATTCATCAAGCAGATTAGCTTCTTTGTATTCTACGAAGCCTGGCAGAACCCTAGCATTGATATCATGCACACTTGTCTGGGGGCGACTTCTCCCAAAAGATTTTTGCTGTGGATGATATTGCTGTAGATCCCCAAGGGAAGGGGAGAGATTGGATCTTAAGTTCCGTAAGCTATCAGAAGGGAATCTGGCATGACTTGTATCACCCTCATCCGCCGAGTTTGCTGTCTCGGCGGAGTAAAGATCAAAGCGATTCTTTTGGAGGATTCTATGCCTGCGCTGCTTTGGTTCATTGGGACTACAGTCATGCTCCTGCTGCCATATTTCCATATATGGTGGTGATTCTGAGGCATACTGCGCATTGACTGTGCAAGATCCTTAAGTCGTCCTCTACAATCCAAAGAATTACGCACACGTCTATTGATTCCCGGCAGATCTGGGGCTTTTTGCATTGGTCTTCTTTACCACCCCCGGTGTGCTGCATGTTGTCCGGTTGCGGACATCAAAATCATGCGCTTAAAGACTTAGGTTTGGTCTCATCCGGAATGGCTGGAAGTACCTGCTTGGCTATTACAAGTGGCCGGGAGATCAATTTTAATAGCTTCATCATTCGACCATCTCATTCGTGATAGAGGCTCATCGCTTCATGTGAATTTGTAGAAAAGGCCGGCTTGCAGTTCGTTGCATAACCCTCTTACCCATCTGCTGACAATTTAATATCTCGCCCTGTGTTGGGTTGAGCATAGCCTGTCTTGGATCGATTAACGTTGTTCCCGCAGCGCTTTGTTACTTGCTGAAATCCCGGGTTTCGATTTGCCCCTTGAGGTTTACTCTCTCAGGGGCTTTTTATAGGAGGGCCATATGGCACACGTCTAATTCTGTTTTGATCAAGAAGGGAATGTAACTGTTTAGTTCTGTGTCGTTCGTCCCTCTAAAGGAGCCAAGAAACTTCATCACCGCGTGTTGAAAGCTTCCCTGCGCCTCCGTGCTAACAAGCGCAAGCGGCATACGGCCAAGAGGCAACTCAGAGGCCAACATATTCGCCACTGTTTCGTGAAGGACGTTTCTGTTATCTGAGTAGAGGTCGATTGGAACTCTACGGTTTTCGATGAAAGGAGGAATCAAGATGTTTGGTATAGAACAGAAAGAAGCTTTTCGATTGCTTCGAAATAGGCAATATGTCAACGTTTCGCAGTGTGACGGCTCGGGTGTCATTCGTGTACTTGCGGATGCGCGCTCTGGAGAGCTGTTCCGTATCCCCGCCAAGAAGGTTCGCCGGGCTCTTGCCGGCCGACAGCGTCAAATCCTCTGCGTCACCGGTGGTGCCGGTATAGGTAATGCCTTCTATGTGTGGGCAGAGGAGCTTGTCGCGATCGATTCCCATGATGGTAATTACGTCATTCTGAACCCCAACATAAAGGTCTTAGATGCTGTACATGGGGATATGGTCTCTTCCAATTGACTGGCAAAGTATGCGGCAATTGTCGATTAACCCCCATAAATCAAGTACAGAGATTTAATTAGTAGACACAACACATATGTTGTGTTATAATATAGGAGGTGTTGTATGATCCCGCCGTTTAATGAGTCAGGGGAGCTTCCGCCGGGAGTGTTTGTCACAGATATCGATGAAATCGAAGCTGTGCTGGGTGTCAACAGCCACCGGCAGAAGCTGATAAAAGGCTTACGCAGGGCATTGGAGAATCTTATGGAAGCTGGTGTACACAGGGTTTGGATTAACGGGAGCTTTGTAACCTCGAAAAATAATCCCAATGACGTCGATGGTTGCTGGGACCCCAGAGATGTCGACGAGGACAAGCTTGATCCGGTCCTGCTTGATTTCAGTAGAGGTCGGGCGGCGATGAAAGAAACGTACGGCGTTGATTTCTTCCCGAATGTAGTCGAAGGAGTAAGCGGAATGCTCTTTTATAGATTCTTCCAGCACAACCGGGATCTTGAACAAAAGGGCATTCTGCTTATTGAGGTTGGAGGTTAACTGTGGGTGAAATATTTAACGAGCGCCAATATCGGATAACTAAATCTTGGCTTCGGAAGTTCGAGCAGAATCTGGGGGAAGCCAAAACCAATCCAGATGGACTTTCACCTCGAATGCATCGAGCAATCTTAGAGTCTCTGCAGTCCCAGATTGACGATTTTAAGCGTGAGCTTGCCGAGTATGAGACCCTGAAGGTTTCAAGTCCGGAGGAGCTAACATTGAAGTCGTTGGAAGAGCTCCCGATGATGCTGGTAAAAATGAGGATTGTGCGTGGTCTCACCCAGCGGGAACTCGCTGAGCGTATGAATCTCAAGGAACAGCAAATTCAGCGGTACGAAGTCGAGAGATATCACAATGCCAGCTACCAGCGGATCCTTGAGGTTGCGCAGGCGCTGAACGTGGATGTGAAGCCGGTGGCGATGCGGGATACAAACCAGCATTAATCTTGATGGATCAATGACACTCCCACATCTAAAGAACGCGGGTTTCCAGGAGCGATCCTGGACCGCTTAGCCCGGTGTCCGCGAGACTACGCAGTCCCCGACATAGGTCAGCCGATATACGATACTTTACAACTGTCGGTATCCTTGCGTCCTGTATCTGACCGTTCTCTTCGAACCTCAGAATGCTGTCTGATCCGACGACTTCAAAGCGGTAAGCAAAGCCACACTCACATTTGAATTGTCGACCGTTGGTTGTTACCTGACTACTCCCCATGCCTAAAGGCAGGGTCTTCCTTGCTAGAGACTTTGGTGATGCGATCGCTTTTCATCAAGGTCGCCCACGATGACTGTACATATATCATGCTCAACCGGTCAATCAACCGCCATACGGCCGATCTATGGGTCAAATCTCGCACCTGGCGTTTAGCTTTGTTCTTTTTCCAATCCTTGCGGGGCGGAATGACGTTAACAAGTAGATAGTGGCGCTCGTTGAAGCCAAAGTAATTTCTTCTCGGATGGAGCTGAGGCAAGGCTCAGTTTCCAGCTTCCTCACTTAGAGGGTAGTGGTTTACCCCTGCGGGTCTGCGGCCTAGCCTGCAATAAGGCATCTTAATACCGAGATATCCTTCTCTGTCTAAAGAAGTTTGATGATTGAAGGCGAGTGGGTCTGATTTCATTCAGGCCCACTTTTATTTCCATCCCTTCCAAGGAGGTTTTCAAATGTTTAGTCTCATACATATATCCATCCTGGGAAGCATCCAGGGTGACCAACTTATCGGTGTAAGCATTTTCCCAAGCGGCAATGGTTGTGTAGCTACGCTCTCATTGGCAGGGGATTTCAACTTGCCGACGTCCGGCGAGGTACCATCCTCGAATTCGATTGACAAGGTCTTAGCGGTCATCAATGAGACGATCAGGGAAGCGATCGACTATCAATCCGATCCCAACTTTCCCATCGCTCCCTTCAGCGAGTTTTCGCCCTCCGGAGGATATTTTTCGCCTCGGCAAACGCTTCAGGGCATCCTTGAAGCTGTCCCTGAATTAATCTATCTGGGGTTGGGGGGTGCTAGGTAAGAACATTTGATGCAACAAAAGCCCTGGTAGACAGACAGGCTCTTTTCTCTTCAACATAAAACAGGAGATGATCATGAAGATTGTAGAGACAGGCAGTAAATACCTGGTACTCATGAAAGATATGGCTTCGGTGAACGG
Source organism: Anaerolineales bacterium (assembly GCA_030606845.1). Classification (GTDB taxonomy): domain Bacteria; phylum Chloroflexota; class Anaerolineae; order Anaerolineales; family E44-bin32; genus E44-bin32. The sequence continues at coordinate 5,419 of JAUWFP010000014.1, forward strand.
CGCAGATCCTGTACGTGTCCTGGCACGCGGTCGAGTTGGCTCGTTTGATCAGGCTCCTCCTAATGCCGTGACGGTAGACGTCGCAGGTTTCATCAGCAAGGTCAACAGTCTTGGTGAGGAGATCAAGTTTCAACTGGTAGCGATGGATGAGGAAGTGGACTTAGTTATGACTGCTCTGATCGCAGGCGAAACCGTGTTCTTCTTGAGTTTGCCAGGTGCGGCCAAGACGACAATGGCGCGAATGGTGGCTCAGGGCATTGACGGAAAGTTCTTTCGAAAGAATATTACCGCTGATGTCAGCCGCAATGACATCTTCGGCCCTCTCGATCCAGAAAAGATCAAGCAAGGTGAGTGGGGACGCAAACTAGCTGGCTTGGCCACGGCCACCGTTGTTACATTGGACGAGGTTTTCAAAGGTTCCGGACCTGTGCTTGATATGCTCCTGGAAGCCCTTGAAGAGCACACACTTTCAGAGCCTGACCGCATTCACCATCTCCCCCTCGTGCTTGGAATAGCGGCAAGTAATGAACTCGTGAATGCTACGATCCATAACGCTTTTTGGGATCGATTGATTATTCGTAAGGAGGTGAACTACCCGACCCGATCCGAGGATTGGGAATCTCTGCTTTACTGCGTTCACGGTACAGTTCCGATCAAGACTCGATTAGATCCTGAGGAAATCATGTTGGTCCAGGGTCTTGTTGAGCTGAAGGCTGGCGAATTACCTTTGGGGATCGCCAAGCGGATGGCGCGGATTAAAGTGCAACTCGACAAGAAGGGTATCGTTGTCTCTCCCCGCCGTTTTTTAGCTTGGGCGCGTGTTGCGACAGCAAGCGCCCTCTTGATGGGACAGAATGAGATTGGTTCCAAGGCATTGATGGTTGGCCAACATATTTTGTGGGTTCATACAGATGAGATCGCCGATGTGCGTGATGTAGTAGGTCGGCTAAGCGACCCAGAGCGAGGTATTCTGCTTGCAGCTGCAGCGGATCTCGAGCAAATCACAGCTAATCTCGATAACGATGACACGACACTTGAACATCTCGTTCATTGGCAGGCTAAGCTTCAGAAACATCAGCGCATCATTGAAACCAAAGTTACAGATCCTGATCTACGTTCGGAAAAGGATGAACTGCTGAAACGTTTCCATGTGGCGGGTGCTTCGATGATTGCCAGGTCCTCAGACCTCATGTCTAAGGCATCCAAGCAGGCAGCGGGATCCTAATAAGCACCTAGAGGTGATAAATATGTCTGATTGTCCGTTATTTGACGTGACTGACCTTGACGCTGAAGTGTATCTTCTGTCCCCGCCTGAGACTGTCTGGAACTACGTGCTATTGGTTGATCACGCAACGTGGTTTGATTTCAAAGATATGGAAGTTCTCAATATGGCTCACGATCAGACTCGAGAATTCGGCGAAGATATCCCTCGGGAGGCCTGGCTGGGTCTCTATGCCCCGACGAATCCTCTCAAAAAAGTGCCCCCTGAAGGCATGAATGTCACTCATAGCATCTTCAAGCGGGCTGGGGATATGCCCGAGTGGCAGCGGCTTCGGTCCTGTGTACACATGGACCCTGTAGCCGCAGCCTTTGGAGCCGCCCATTTTTCTGTGGAACTCATCTCAAAGCTTCCGCCTGAAGTTAAAGAGAAGATGCAGGAATCTCAGCGGGACCATGATGAAGCCAACCATCTGCATAATCAGATCCAGCAGCTACAAATGGTCGTTCAATCCTTTGGCGAGGGTGACCACAACGGATATGGCAAGGGTTCTGCTTCTGCCGGGGTAGGCAGACAGCCAAAAAACGGAAATAGTCCGACCCTGGAGGAGTTAGAGCGTGAAATAGATCTTCTCCGGAAACGGCACGAACTTGCTCAAAAAAAGGCAAGGAATTCGGTCCGACAAGCCGTTGATGCAATGGAAAAGTCCAAGGCCAGAATGGAACATGCCATGGCCGAAAGCATGTCCAAGTCGGTGAATGATCTCTCAGACCTTCAAGACGCGGCACAAGAATTTGGATTCGGATGGGGTTTGAGATCGAGCGGAGGGGTTTCCCGTGAGCAACTTGATGGCTTACAAGAGTTTGCATACTTCCTCCGCAAGTCAAAAAACATCAAGATGATTTTGGATATGCTTGGGTGGGCTAAGAAGATGGTTTCCCGTGAGCGCAGGAAGATTAAACGTGGCCGTGAGCGATTTACCCATTTCCAGATCCAAGATTTGGATCTGGAAACATTAGCCCCTCAAGAGCTCATTGCCATGAACGCATTTCCAGAAGGGTCTTTCCTGCACACCGAATTCCTCTGCCGCGCCTTAGATGGTGATCTGCTCCATTCGCAGTTCGAAGGCCAGGAAAGTGCAGGTCGAGGGCCTATGGTTTATTTGCGAGATGAATCCGGCTCGATGTCTGGCTGGAAAAGGGCAGTTTCCTGTGCCGTTCAGTTGGCGCTGATGCTTGATGCTCGAAGGGAACGACGGAGGTTCGTCTCCATACCATTTTCGGGTGTCGGTCAGTTCGAAGTGTATGATCCTGGCCACCTTCCTGATCCGATGGAGCTCGTTGAGCACCTGGAGCACACATATAAAGGTGGAACAGAGCCGTACGCGCCTCTTAAAGAAGCAATTCGGCTCATCAAGGACGATCCATCCATGAAGTCAGGCGACATTTTATGTCTCACCGATGGGGCGTTTGGAAGCCCGCCAGATGATTTTCTGGAGTTACTCAATCAGGCCAGGGAAGATCCCGGGCTGAAAGTTGTGGCCGTTGTCATCAACGGTCGACCCGGGCAGGCAGATTTTGCCGACAAGGTCGTCATGGTCAGCGATATATTTCGTGATAAAGAAAAATTGGCCGACGCCATTGCGCCCTTGTTGTAGCGAATGGAGATGTCAATGAAATTAATCACAGCCGGACCAGGCAGTGGGAAAACTCAGCGCCTGGCTTCTGATATCCAGGACAGGCTTGATGAGGGTGTATCACCGTACATGATCATGGCCACAACATTCACTCGCGAGGCGGCAAGGGAGATCGCCGAACGCCTGGGTGGGGAGGTCTCTATTCGAACCGTTCACGGCTTGGGTTACTGGCTCATACGGCTTGCAAGGAGGGTACGCGGTGAGGTCGTCCCCAGGGTTATTTCTGAGGAAAAAGCCATGGCTGTCATGGAGCGAGCAGCCAAGGAGTTGGATGTCAAGTTTATTGAACCCAGGCGGGCCATGGATGATATGGCCAGGATCCGTGAGCGAGGAGGAAGATTAGAAACCCTTCACCCTCAGGTTCAACATGTCATTGAGCGATATTTCGAAATCTTGAGCTCCGAAAACCTCATGGACTTTACAGGCATCTTGGATGAAGCTAGGAAGGAACTCGCTGATCCTGACCTCCAGGTATTTCTACAAGGGCAGCATTTGTTCGTTGATGAGGGACAGGACCTTAGCCCCGTAACCGAGTGGCCCATCCTTGAGGTGCTGATGAAAGGGTCCTGCGAGTTTGTCATGTTTGCAAGTCCCTCCCAACAGATCTATGGATTTCGTGGTGCATGTTGGGAAAAGTTGTGCTCGTTGTTCCCTGAAGATCTCACGATCGAAACCATGAACGAGAACCATCGCAGCACCCCTGAAATCATTCGAGCAGCATCGCCGCTTGCAGGTCCTGATGCGGACACGATGGTGCCGGTAAAGGAATCACTCGGGATTCCAGTCCTTGCAGTCGATGTTATGAATCCCGAAATGGAAGCTGATTTCGTCGGACGTCAGATAGCTGAGTGGTTGGATCAAGGCATCGAGGCAAAAGAGATCGCCGTATTGGCGCGCGTTCACTCGATGCTCAACATCATTCAGGTGGCTTTAAGGATGAGGAACATTCCATTTCAAATTGTTGGCGGCAGGAAAAGCCTCTTTCACCGAGAGGAGGCACAGGCGGTCTTGGGATATCTCAGGCTCGCGCTGGATCCAATGGATGACACTGTGTTGGAGTCAGTGATTGATTACCCTCCCTGTGGAATCGGGACGAGGACGCGAAATGAACTGCGCCGTGATGGTTACCTCACATGGGATCATCTCTTCGGGGCACTTGCTCACCCCAACAAGTTCCGCAAACAGGTGATAAGCCGTATCCATCGCATCCTTGATCTCAGGGAGTATTTTGAAGAGGTAGTGAGATCGGGCTTGCCTCTGATGCAGGCGATTGCCAGAATCATTGAGTTAAGCGAGATACCGACGTACCTTAACAGCGAGGGCGACTTCCAGGCAACCATAGCGCTAAATGATCTCTTGAAGCTCAGTGTTGAGTTTCCTTCGCTAAACAGGTTTATTGAGTATCTCGACGCAGAGGTTCGTCGCCCTAGGGAAGTCGAGGGTGTTCAGCTGTCAACACTTCATGCGTCAAAAGGCCGGGAATTTTGTGGTGTGATCATTCCCGGATTCCAGGATGGTGTCATCCCGCTGGATGGATCGGAATTGCAAGAAGAACAGAATCTGGCGTTCGTCGGAATGACGCGTGCCAAGTATCGGCTGGTGCTCACACTGAACAGGTCGCCCCCTCCCAGCAGGTTTTTATCTAAACTTCCTGTTCAGGTTGCTTTATGGCCTCCGCACTGATTTTTAGGTGTTAGATCGTTTACACGGTTTGGCGAGCTATCTTAGATGATAGAATTCAAGAGAGGGAAGTATGGACGAAAAACCTGATCTTCTCGTGACGCTGAAAAAAGCTGGCGTTGCTCTTCCTCGAAACATCCAACGTCCATTCTTTGTGTTCTGCCCCTTTCACAGAGACCGGAAGAATCCCAATATGCGGGTGGACCCCCGCCAGGGAGTTTTTTACTGCCACGCATGTGGCGCGGGCGGGGATGCCATTTCCTTCGTGGGATTACAGCTGTTTGGTTCAGGATTCAATCACAGGAACCCGGAAATGTTCAAACGAGTCCTGGAGCACCTTGAGCAAATTCAAATCCCCAAGGTGGAGTATAGGCCACCCCGTCGATCGAAGAAGTTGAGCCAGGAGATCGTGCAGGTGTTGACGCTTGCTGCCAGGGTTTACCATCTTACTTTGATGGGCAAGGCCGGAACCGCGGGTCGAAAGCACCTCATCGATCGACGGATTGACCTGGCGGCAATGCGAAGATTTCGTCTTGGCTATGCAGCTCCTGGTTCACTGGTAGGAGCCCTGGCAGGATATCCGCCAGCGCTGAGGAAGGCCGCAGAAGAAGCAGGCCTTTTTATAGAAGGAACCTTTGGTAAGCCAAGGGAGCTGCTTGCCCGCAGGATCATCTTCCCCGACATCATGCGGAATGGTTCAGTGCGGCATATGGTCGGCAGGTCTTCAGATCCCAACACCAAGGTCGCCTATAAGTATTTCGCGCTAAGCGGTCTTCCTAAGACGATCTGGGGATTGGCAAGAGTGTCGAAGCGCAAGCCGGTCATTCTCACCGAAAGTATTCCGGACGCAGTCAATCTTTTGCAGATGGGATTTCAGGGTACTGCTGTCGGGGGGACTGGCATCGCATCGTATCTGGTAAAGAATCTCAAACGGATACCTGACATAATACTACTTCCCCAGAACGACGAACGGGGTAGGGAAGCGGTGCAGAACTGGAAGGAACTCCTGCCTCACGCCAGAGTCCTTAGGGATTATCCTTACAAGGACGACGAGAAGGACCTGAACGACCAGGTGAAACGTTATGGATTGGTGAAGGCTGCAAACATACTTCGTGAATCGCTGACTGATGTTGGTGTTTATATCCAGGTAGTCATTAAGAAGCCGTAACTGCATTCGCAACCTGGAATGGCCTTTGGCCACGTTCTTTGATGGGACGTGGTCCATTTTTATGTCTATGGATAAATCAAAACGGAGACTGCAATGAACGTTTTTGATCGCGTCTACGAGCAGCTTGATGCTTTACCGAAAGAGGAACGCATCCAATTGCTCAGGCAGATTTTGCCACCGCAGGAGTTGTTCTCACGCACGGACGGCACGAAGTTCATCATCCGTAAGCATGGGCTGCGCATTTTCGAGACATCTACTCTTCTGACCCAGGCTGGCATCCCCGAGGACGATCCCCGCAGTGAGGTTTTTCGAGAATTGAGGGGTGGGCTTGTCGACAGGAAGATTCCGAATGCGTTGCGAGCGATAGCTGCTCGTAGCGAAACAGTTTGTCGGCGCAATGGCGCCATCCAACTCTGGGATGGTGGCCGAAAAGCATGGTGGATACCATTGGCTGCGACAAGTCAATTCGAGGAGGCCATCAATGATTTGATCCAGGAATTTGAACGCATGCGAGACAATTTACTTCTCGATGACTACGAAAGCATCCGTGCAGAAGCCGGGGAGAGGTGGGGTGAGTCGTCTGCTGCTGCCTGGGAAAACATGCAAAAGCTAGGCAAGACGACGATATCGAGGGAAGACTTCATACATAGAAGCATGGTCACTTTCAACCAGATGTTTCCTTCCAAAGAGGAGGTTAAGGAAAAGATTCGAATGTGTCTGGTGCCCGTTCAGAGTCCACTTCCCGAGAAGATCGAGAAAATTTTGATCGACGTTCGCGAGGCTGAGCGAGAGAGACTTCAGGCTGAAGCCGATGTTGCGCGCGAACAGATAAGATTGATTGATCTTGACCGTCAGTTAAGGCAGGCTGAGCTTGCGCGGATTGAACAAGAGCGGCAGACACGTGCTCGAATACTGCGCGATGCGCTCAATCCTGAGATCGAACAGGCGAAGGAGATCATCGTTCAAGCGCAGGCAAGTCTGATGCGAGTTGCATGTGAGATCTTTCGGGTGATAGAAAGTGGTGGGGAAATATCACCTGCGACCATGCGATCCTGGAATAAGCGCCTGGAAGCCCTGTCCGTTTTGGCCATAGGGAATGTCTCACTCGAACAGGCCTTGTCTGACTTGAAGCAGCTCAAGGAAGAAATAAAAGGCGAAACCTTTCCTGATAAGCGCAAGCTTCGTGCCGCAAACAAGAAAGTGGAAAAGGCGTTCCAGGATCTGGAAAGGAGAGCCGCGCTGGAAATCCACGCTGACCAGATATGGCAGTTGATGCGAGCCGGCCAGGGAAGCGAAGCTCTTGAGCGCATCGCTAAACTTCGCCAGGAGGCCACGAACAGTTTGAATGAAGTCGAGGCTCTCTGGAAACTGGTGGCAAGTGTCGCTGCCGAAAACGAAATCCTCTCCGAGGAAGTGGATATTGCAGATTCTTTGATTACACAGGAGGTTTTTGCATGAATAGGAGCGGGAAATTCTACGCGTCAGAGGTGAAGCTTGTTAACCTCACAGGTCACGATGTAAATTTAGGGGACAGGTTGATTGTCCCCAGAGAGCCGAAGCCAACACGGCTCCTTAATGAGCGCGTACGGGATGGGATGATGGTATTGGATGATTCAGGCGAATCGATCCCAATCTATAGATTTGATCCCGAAGTCCAAATTGTGGGGCTTCCTGAAGCTGAGGAAAGAACGCTTTTTATTGTCAGCCCAATGGTGCGGATGGAACTCACAATTTGGGGAATCAGCCGCCCTGATGTTGTGTCTCCATACGCCGTGGAGACCAGAGAGATCGATGGGGAGAAAGTTCAATGCGCAAAAGCCCTCGCCCGATAATTACGCTTCTCATTGACAACGACTCCCCGCTCGCGGAGGGGCGACTTCCAATAAAAGCCACCCGATCACCACAGGGCATCAAAGCCAGGTTTGATCCGGTTTCGTATGGCGCGCTGCGGGCTTCTATCGGCGATGTTCTGCTCTTGGAAGAGGTCACCGAAATGATGGTGGCGGCTGCAAGAGAGACCTCGGAGAAGCGAACTGAGGCATCCAACCCGCATAACATTGAAACGGAGGATGAGGCATGACCGCGGTCACTCTGAAAGCTTCAGGTTACACGTGGCGATGTCCTGAGTGTGGGGAATTTAATTACACGGGCGCTGCCCCTGTCGAGGTGCGATGTAGCAAATGCAATGGTGAGTTTGAGGTCGGCTCTCTACTGCATAGACACAAGAAGGAGAGTGTCGTTCAGATGAGTTTGTTTGATAACGCCTCCATAAATCGAGACCTGGGAGATGACTCTGTCGACCGGGACGGTCTCTTCAAGTCCATTGATGCGGTTGAAACGCCAGGATCTGAAGTCGACCTTATCCCGTTCTAGTCCATTAATTACCGCGACCCAATTGATCACCACAACATGTCTTCCGGAAGCTGCCGCATATTACGCAAGAATGCCGTGCAGTAGGCAATTCTATCCGCGACAAGCGCCGCCAGCAGCTTGTAACTCTGGTAAGAAGGCCATGTCTTCCAGGAAAGTCCAGTTCTCATGGCGCAACAGGTTAAATAATGGCTAGAAACTGGGGGTAAGGTTGAATTTGCTTGGGAAACTTCTTTGATAGGCATTAAGAACCGATCATGTTGGAGACAAATCTTGAGGATCGTAACAGATCCAGTCTGTCTAATAGACAACGGGTCGAGTTAGCACATATGACGAAACGGTAGCTTGGGGCAGCCTCCACAGAGTAACAAGATAGCCCCAGTAAATCTTGACGGTATGTCGTAACTGACATATTATTAGGAGGAAGCATGAAGCCGGCAGAAAAGCCGCTAGTATGGCTCCAAGGTGAGATTAAGACTCCGCCCTTCTCAAAGAATGCAAGGCTAGAGGCGGGTTTTCTACTCCGCCGTTTGCAGCAAGGCGAGAAACTCTCAATGCCATACTCGCGTCCAATGTCCTTGATTGGTGCGAGGTGCCATGAATTAAGAATAAATGACAAAAATGTTACTTGGCGAATCATATACCGGATTGATAAGGACTCAATCGTATTACTGGAGATTTTCTCGAAGAAAACGGGACGTGCGCCAAAAAGGGTAATTGAGGTTTGCAAGCAGCGGCTTAGAGACCACGACTCGATTGTTGATGGAGACTAGAAAATGTATAAGAAAAAGAAGCAACTCCTTGAAGCGAAAGGTTGGAAGGTTGGTACGGTTGACGAATTCCTTGGGCTTAACGATGAGGAAATCGCTTATATTGAATTGAAGCTTGCCCTAAGCAAGAAGATCAGGGAACTTCGATTAGAAAAGAACCTCACCCAAGTGGAGACAGCAAAACTGCTGGGATCAAGCCAATCCAGAGTTGCAAAAATGGAATCAGGAGATCCCTCGGTTTCGATCGATCTTCAGATACGCTCTCTTTTGGCATTAGGTGCATCCATGGAGGAGTTAGCACAGGTAATCAGCCCGTGAATTTCTGGCGCGATATTACCCAAATTACGCATTTGTAGAAATTATCAGATTTTCTACAAAGCGGTAAGCGTTCCAAACTTTACTTCGAAGACTTGCTCGCCCCCAGATTTACCCAACAAAGAGTCATTAATGAACAGCCTGATGGCTGCATCTCCGAGCTTGGAAATACATGATGCGATATTTGCGAACACTCTGAATCTGGATACCGGTCTACATGTACGTTCTATGATAAGTGGATGGAGATATTTCGAGGAGGGTGGTATGGCCGAGATGGTTGCTCGGATGATAAAAGAAGGATTCCGAGAAATGCTTGACACTCTGATTGAGCAGAAGTTGCTTTGAGATTCTCGGAGACCCCGATGAAGGATTGGAGATTAGAGAGTCTGTGCGTGAGAGACTCATTCGCCAGAGGGAAGAAGTTACTGCAGGCGAAAGAGGGCAATCGTTGCAGACTGTGGCATAAAAGCAGCCCCGGTAGCGCTATGTTTTTCTCACTGAGATTTCGGTAACACATTTGCAATGGGGATATGTGATCCCCTGTGGTGAGTCATTAGCGCTGATCTCCCAATTAAAAACCACTTTTCAAGGAAGTCAAGAGATCCTGAGACCTGCTCCGGGCTGTTTGATTTTCTGTTGTTGTCAACGATCTTGTCCAGAACATTCTTATGCCAATGCCAATGGACGGATCCATCTCCATTGTCTGATAGAGAGGAACAAACTTATACGCAAATAGACCAGCCATCAATCATCATACGATGTCGTTCTCATTCGCACTGTATACAACGCCCTGGACACCCTTGTCCCCACTGATGTGTCGTGAAGGCTTCGCACAGATCGTGGCCTGACTTCCGCGTGGCTGATAAGGTGGCGCTCAGGGCTTCATAGGTCGTCCCGGTCCCCTCCTCCCAGGACCGCGACCGGTCAAAGGGAGGAGATGCCGATGTGGTTAACGCCGCCCACCATGTCGGCATTTTCGTGTGGCTGGACGGCAGCCCATGGCAGCCTCATCCCCGGGCTTCCATCTTGAGTGGTCCCTTGGGGAGTTCCCATTAATCATCAAAAGGAGTGAAAAAAATGGCAATACCTGTTTCTGCCTTGCAGGCAACCGGAGAGTTCCACGTTCCAGGGCTGTCAAAAACGGTCTCTGGGAGAGATGTCCGACAGGCACTTCCCCTGCTCGAGCCAGGCCATCGTGCCGAGGTCATAGAATACATCCAATCCGGTGGCAAAGGGAAACTACCGCCTGAGTCGGCGATGCAGTCATTGAAGACTGCAGTGCTTGAAACCGTAAATGGACAACGGGTCACCCCGTGAGGGGCAACCCGCGAAAGACATATATATTTTAACCGAAGAGAGCCGCCGGCGCAACTACTTGTCGGCGGCTCTCTCTGCTAATGAACAGCAAAGTGTGGTACTGCATGAAATATATTTATCAATTAGATCCTTGAGAATCTCAGGTCTGCTGTCTGTAAAGTCTCGTTTGAAGCATGGCTACAGATTGATCCTTTGATCTAATCCTCGCAGGTTTTTCCAAAGGAAATTGAAATCTTCATAGAAGAACCTTTATCGAGGTAGTCCTGAATAGCCGCAGGATGGGGCGTCCTGTGGTTTTTCACATTTGGAGGAAACCCATGAAAGATAAGGAGGTCTTCGACCTGCTCATTGACAGCATGAGGTCATCCGAGTGGATGATAATCCATCTTGGAGAGAGCAAGATCCTGGAGCACAAGATATTACGGGTGGGTGACTTCATTGTAAACAGAAGTGATGCCATTGTTCACCTTACACAGTGGGGAAGATTTCCAGAGGGCACTTTGCTAATCAGCAAGGTGCGATCGAAAACGGCTAGCCGCCCCCTGGTGCTTCGTGAGGTCTCCAAGGGAGTGCTGGTTCCCAGGAAGATTTCCGAAGTTGTCCGTATCGTCAACTGGAGTCGCTTTGCATCTCTCATCCGATTGCGCAATAAACGAGCGGAAAGGATTATGGATTACCGCGCCGCATTGCTCGAGCCCCTGGTCAGCAATAGCGAGCTACTCAAGAAGTGAGTTTCCTGTCGAGGAAGGTGATGTCATCGAACAACAGATTTTCTTGTAATCACTTTACCAGACTATGTCGTTCACAGGCCACCTGGTGAACATGGCCCGATATGAGAGTAGATTGATACCCCAAATTTCAGGTGTATGATAGATTAAATCGTACCAATACCGCTTTTCAGATTGACAAGCATGATCTGGACGCGAGTTCAAAAGCTTTTCCCCTGGAACGAAATGGTAACGGTTAATTGCTGTAAAATGGTCTACAATACAAAAGCATAAATCGCGATTATGGTCTTTGGTTTTTGCGGGGGAGAGTTTCGGCCATGATAAAGAAAATATTGATACTGGTTGGCTTTGTCTTGGTTGTGCTGGCGTTGAGCGCAACATCTCATAAAAGCGCGACGGCTCAACCTGGAGGCTCTTTAATTCCCCAACTTCTTATTGATAAACCATGTGGCTCTGTTGCATTTTATTACTACCCTGGTAATAGCCCGCCTCAGGTTCATTGCCAGGGTTGGCCCGGTTTGATATCAGGGGAGACGGCTACAATCAACGTTCCCGTGCCGCGTATTATTGACAAGTTGCCCGATTTGAGCATTGTCGGACTCCCGACCTACTTCAACGTTTACTGGGATCAATATTCGTTTGGTTATGAAGACCTGCCTTGGCCAACGCAAGCCTTTGCTTACCCAGAGTGGGACCCTCATGATTCGCTGACCAATGTCCGTATTGAGGTTAGGCTCGTTCCTCGTGCGGCTGTAACTCCCCCTGATGGAATCGCAATAGGGAATCTTGCTATAAGTAACCCCTCTCCTGGTCAATATGAGATATATGAGGCAAGGGAAATCGAGTCGATTGACTATATGTGCGACCCCGATAAGAATTCCCTAATCAATTTGGGTTTATCTCGCGGAGGCTGGTACAGCTGCGGTTACATGAGGTTATCGCTTGATAGGCCAACTCCTTGGGTTCTCTATGGTGAGCTTGAGGAGCGGTACCGTAATTGGGGGAACTCGCCATGGTTTACCGGAGAGTCATTCGGGCTTTGGACGCCATATGCTTCTATCGGTGGAACAGGAAGTGTGGATGGTAACCCCGCCTACCAGATGGTGTTTCATACTTTTTGGGATCTTGAGGCACGGGCAGTTTGGGATAAGCACGAGGTCAAGCATGAATGGACGGAGGTTGAATGCAGTTGGGATTATTTTAATGAATATGATTTTATTGATTGGTCTCGTTTTCCAGATCCCGTCTTTTGTAAAAATATCCCGAGATGGGAATGGAGAGTTCTTTGCATACCCGAGAATGGTGACTGTCCCTATGGCCCGGGACCTGCGGATACCTGGTGGCGTAACTTAGCGTCAATTGAAAGTACCATGTTCCTTAACCCCGAAGGGGATTATGACTTTTCATACCAATTCCAAGTAATTCAATCTCAGCCACTCCTTTCCCCTCCGTAGGATCTTAACCAAACACAAGGTGTATCTTGTATTCGCCCCTGGCAGCATAACCCAGGGGCTGAGTTTTTGTGAAGCTTTTGTTCATACGCCGATTGGAGCAGAATTTTTCCATTCTGCAAGGAATTCACAATCATCGATTACCGGTGGGTTGACGTCTGCATACCGCTTGTAGGCGCGGGCCGATGACGGCATCCGCGTTGAAACCGATGACGACCGCATTATCGATGAGTGGCACTCGAGCAACGCCAGCGAGACGTACACCACTGAGATTGCACTTTCCGGCTCTCACAGGTCGGGCGCTCGTTGGGGGCAGAGCCTTGACGGGACCGTCTTCATAGATTATACTCTAGACAGTCTAGACAGGAGATTATTCCATGGCGAAGATATGGCAGCTGCAAGAGGCAAAGAATAGATTCAGTCAGGTGGTCAACGAAGCGCTCGCCAGGGGGCCACAAGTTGTGAGCCGACGAGGGGAGGAGGTGGTGGTGATTATCTCCAAGGAGGAATACGGACGCTTGAAGAAATCTCAATCGAGCCTGCTGGAATTCTTCCGACAATCTCCTCTGGTCGGCGTCGAACTTGATCTGGAGCGAGACCGAACATACCCCAGAGATGTGGAGCTATGAACTACATCCTGGACACAAACGTAGTATCTGAATTGGTAGCACGCGAGGCAGATCAGAAGGTTGTCAACTGGGTAGATAGTATTGACTCAGAAAGCGTATTCCTTAGCGTGATCACCATCGGAGAGCTCAAGAAGGGCATCGAAAAGTTACCAGACTCGAAGCGCAAGAAAACGTTGGAATCCTGGCTTGAGGAGGATCTCCTCGTGCGCTTTCGTGGTCGCATCTTGCCCCTCGATATCCCCGTTCTGCTGACCTGGGGCAGATTGGTCGCCAGCTTGGAGAAAGAGGGAAAACCTTTACCCGCCATAGATTCCCTGCTCGCGGCCACAGCGGCTCAGACAGGATTCACTTTGGTGACTAGGAACGCAGGACACTTCGATCCCGCCGGAATATCCGTCTTCGACCCCTGGATATCCCAAGCATGATGCGCAGGTAGTATCAGCGTCCCGGTCAATCTGTACCCGCACCCAGGGAAGTTCCCCCGAACCCATCGACTCGAGAAATCAGCAATTCCAAGGGCACCTGTAAACGCTCTTCGAGTGTTTACAGGTGCCTTAAGATCATCCTCTCGTCAAAGACGTCCCGTTTTAACAACGGTCTTCAGGGGATTCGACCCGATAAAAACTCACAACATGAAGAATCAAAACAGTCAACAAAGAGAACCCCTTTCTGATTCCATGGTCTTTGCCCGCAACCCAGGGTGGGAAGGTTAACGTTCTGGGTCGGCGGAGTCTATCGGCGAGCGGTTTTTCGGGTGGGTTCTGTAGTCTTTCCATCTGGATGTCCCAATCCGAACCATCAAGGGCGCTCGCTTGTCTAACCGACGAAGTTGAGCAAATCCTATTTATCTAAGGCCACGAATGGCGTGGGATGGAGTTGAAGCATGAATGATGAATTGTTAGCAGTAAAACCAGACCCCGAGGTGATTGCTGTGTTGGTCCATCTTATGGAGACCTTCAAGAGCTCCGATGGTCGTATGATCGGCGTGCTTCCCCAGAATATGCAGAATGAGGAAAAGCTGCTTTTTGAACGCACGATCCGTGCGCTATGGGAGCTTGGAGGGAAGGTAAAGGAGGGGATACCTGTGGTCATTTTCCCGCCTGAGGTAGATCTCAATCACATGGTCTATCAGCTTCTGGAACGCGGCGAAGTACCCCCAAATGGAGGGAAGTTGATCGAAGATCGCTCTGTGGATGAGCGACAACCGACACAAATGAGTGCTGTGACATGAAAAACGCAGGATTTCTGGAGAGCTAGCACTTTGTAGTTCCTAAAAGCCAAACGCCTAACAAACGCGTAGTTGCTGAAAAATCCTCTACAATGCCCTCAACAACACCGCATTTTTAGAATGGCATAAGTATTAGGGCGGAAACAGCCATGATCAAGAAAGCAATTATTCCCTTTGGCCTCGTTCTGCTGCTGATTGGCCTGAGTAGAGGGATAGAGGTTACAGCAGCACCTGTTCTTGATCAGTACGATGTTCCACTGGGAGAGGTTCTATAACACGGTTCGACCCCATCTCTCGTTTGATTTGATGACACCTGCGGAGTATCTTGGGGATTACCACGCAGGACTGGACTCAATTGAGAAAGTGTCTCACAGGTGTCGAACGAATAAAGGTTCTTGATATATGTCATGACATATGTTATTATCCAAGTGAAAGGAGGTCGTTGCGGTGACAACAGTTATGGCAGTTGCCCCCAAAGATATCCGCGAGGCCAGGCATATCCTCGGGTTTACCCAGATCCAACTCGGTGCTGCCTTTGGTGGTATTCGACCCGAGACAATCAGCCGGTGGGAGCGAGCATCTTCGAGGTATCAACTCAAGGTCAGACCGCTGCATGCTGAGATCATGCGGCAACTAACTCAAGCGACCGATCTGCTCCAAGAGCTTTATCCTGATAAAGCGGATCGAACGCAGTTCCTTAACACACCACAACGTGAATTAGGGAACCGCACACCCAT
>JAUWFP010000229.1 GCA_030606845.1 Anaerolineales bacterium
CCTTGATCGACATCGCCGGAAAACCGATGGCGCAATGGGTTGTTGATGCAGTTGACGGGGCGGATAGCGTGGACCGCATCATCATCGTCGGATTACCCGCTGATGTTAAGCTTCAGTCCTCAAAGCCGATCGACTACTTACCAGAGAGCGGAGGAATGCTCGCTAACTTGACCGCCGGGGTAGAACACCTACAAAGCATCGACCCTTCGATCCAACAAGTGCTGATTCTATCCTGTGATATCCCGACGATCACACCGGAAATGGTGAACTGGCGTGTTCAAGGTGCCGATCCAGATTCCGATCTTGAATATGCCGTCATCGAAAAAGAAACCATGGATGCTCGCTTCCCAACCGCATCACGCTCCTATGTTCGCCTGCAGGATGTTGAGGTGTGTGGTGGGGACATGAATGTCGTCCACGTCAGGTTGATTGAAGACACCTCGTTCTGGGAGCAACTGGTCGCCGCACGTAAAAACGCCTTCCGTCAGGCTGCGCTATTGGGGTTTGATTTGCTGTTCCTTATGGTCACCCGCCGTATAACTATAGATGATGCAGTAAAGCGCGTGAGCAACCGGCTGGGCCTTAAAGGACGTGCGGTTATCTCACCCTACGCGGAGATTGGCATGGACGTGGACAAGCCACATCAGTTAGGGATTGTCATCTCCGATCTCTCACAACAGTCGAGCGATTGAGATGAACTTTACCGCCTGGGAGGAATTTGATGCCCGTTGGTCAGCTCGATTGCGGGTTGCCGAGAAACCGGGAATCTTGCGCACTCTGGCGATGGTGTTCGCCCACTCCGGGGATTCTTGGTTCTGGCTGCTCGGGTTAGGCCTGATTTGGGCTTTCGGAAACCCGGCCAACCAAGGCTTGATGGTTCGTTTCATCGCTGCCATCCTCGTCCTCGCGGTTTTGGTTATGGCAACCAAATTCACCATACGCCGCAGCCGCCCTGAAGGAGACTGGGGAGCAGTCTACCGGAAAACCGACCCTCACTCCTTCCCTTCCGGTCACGCGGCGCGTGCGGCGCTGATCGCCACATTGGCGCTTCTTTGGTGTCCGCTAGCAATCGGGCTTGCACTGACCCTTTGGGCGCTTCTCGTCTGCCTTGCTCGCATCGCCATGGGTGTGCACTACCCCTCTGATGTTCTGGCGGGTGCGGTGCTCGGCCTTGCTTTCGGCGTTGCTGTCCATCTAATCACACTCTAAACAAAAAACGGACTGGCTCCCTGCCAGTCCACTGGTTAAACCTTCAATTGGCCAGCTCCACCCTGCGCGCTCACTGCCGTTGAGATTTATTCTTAATCATATGATAACTTCGCCAAAAGCGCCTGCCAATCGTAGCCGATGACGAGGGCAACATCGACCTCACCATCTGGAATAGTCTGGAAAAGCACCTGGCTTTGGGTCAAATCCATTAGGTTAACAAGGTATTGGGTTGTGTACGGATTCCCGGTGTAATCGATAATGCGTGTCGTCGGGTAATCCATGCGATCGGCATTCGCAATCTCCGTGACATTGAACCCCAGATCGCGCAATGCATCTGCAAACTGCCCGGCCAGCCCCTCCTGACCTGCGCCGTTCAAGACAATCACGCGTGCAAATTCGTCCTCTGCGGCAGCTTGCGGATCTCCTGTGTCAACCGATGGGCCAATGGCCCCCGTCGCCGTGAAAATCTCGTCGCGCAGCATGCGGATTTTATCCGGAACGGGTTTCAGGACGTCCGCCGCTTCTCCGCCATAGATAACTCGCTCAAATGTCACCATATCAGGCGGGCCAATAACCGCGCGGCCGATATTACCGGGATTGATCTGAAAGACCATTAATCCGAGCGATATCATCTGGTCGAGCGCTAGATTTGTATGGATGCCGGAAGCCAGTTCTTGGTAGAGTGCGGGAGCCTTTGTCACAAGCGTTGGGATCATGTTCAAGCGCAGAATCTGCGAGCGGATTGCCAAAGCAACCTGCTGCTGGCGCGCAGAGCGGTCAAAATCACCACCCTCAGTATGCCGGGCTCTGGCATAAGCCAACGCGACCTCACCGGAGAGCGTTTGTTTCCCTGGCTGGAGAGTTATGTTTGGAGTCAAAATCGGATCGACTTCAATTTCTTCGGGGACGTCGATCTCCACACCGCCGATTTCATCCACCATACGTTCAAACGCCCCAAAATCGAGCTGCATGTAGTAATGAATGGGCACACCCATGAACTTCTCTACGGTTTTGATCGCCAACTCGGGCCCACCCCCCGGTAGGCGATCTTGTTCACCCAAGACGTATGCGGTGTTGATCCTGCCGTGGCCGTACCCCGGGATTTCAACCCACAGGTCGCGGGGGATGGAAAGCATGCCCGCCGTCTTGGAAACTGGATCGAGCGTCACCAACATCATCGAGTCGGTGCGCGGTGCGCCTTCCCCGCTCTCCCAGTCACGCTGGTCAATCCCCATCAGGAGAATGGTAACCCGTTCATTACCGCTCCAAGGGTCAGGGAGCGTCTCAAGAACTTGAATGGTGGGCGTCGCCGCATCGTCTACAGACTGCGTCTTCGGAGCTCCGAAAGAAGGTAACCCCGTCCCGGACCACGATGCGGACAAATCGCGCACAAGAACATAGACGAGATAGGCAGACAGCAACGCTCCAACGAGAAAAGTGCCGGCCAGGAGTCGTATCATCCAGGTCGGGAATGATTTTCTGCTCGAGTTAGTGCTTTTTTTTGCTGACATTTTCCTCTAGGTTATCTGGCTATGATAGGAAAACAAATCATCGAACCGGCGGATTATATCACGTTGGTTCTTGCCCACGAGCGGCTTGCTCCCAGAACTGCATCTCCGCCTCTAACGCTGCTTCTAGCGAGGCGTATTTCTCGCCCAGCTTCACAAGTTCCTTCATGTCGGCCCCTGCGCGTTCCAGGGATACGGAGACCTGTACCATATCGGTTTCGATGGCGGCAATGCGCGTTTCAATGGCGGCAATATCGGGCGGCTTGGGAGGTCGTTTCTTAGATTTCCATTGGGTTGGTGTGGAAGATTGCTCCCTGTTAGAGTCTTTGACTCGTTCCTGCTCGCGGGCATCTAAATAACTCTGATATCCGTAGGGAAATACCCTCAAGGAACGCTCATCCGTTGAAATAACCCATACCTGACTGGCCAGCGCCTGGACCAGATAGCGGTCGTGGGAGACAAGCAGGATCGTCCCCGGGAAGGAGCGAATCGCTTCCTGGAGTGCTTCCTGCGAGGGAATATCAAGATGATTGGTAGGCTCGTCTAGTAAAAGAAAATTCGCTCCTTGCACGATGAGCTTAAGCAGCGCCACGCGTCCGCGCTCTCCCCCAGAAAGCACCGCCATGGTTTTCTTCACATCACTACCGGAGAACAAAAATCCGCCCAGCAGGCTGCGCGCCTTTGAAGTTGTGATATCTGAAGAAGCAGACATCACCTCTTCTAGAGCTGTCCTCTCCGGCTGCAGTCCACCTTGCGCCTGTTCAAAATATCCTAACTGGAGGCTTGCGCCAAGTTGGACCTCTCCCGTAAACGGTTCCACTTCTTCGAGAAGCGTCTTGAGCAGGGTTGTCTTACCCGAGCCATTGGGGCCAATCAGGGCTACGCATTCCCCGCGCCCGAGGGTGATATCTGGAACATCGAATAACGCCTGATCATCCTCTCGAAAACCCACGACCAGATCCCTGGTCCTCAAAACAAGATCGCCAGACCGGCTGGGTTGTTTAAAAGCAATGTGGGCGGTTCTCTGTTTCTTCTGCAGCTCGATCTCCCCATCGCGCAGCATGCGATCCAATCTCTTTTGTCGCCCCTGCGCCTGACGGGTGTTCTGTCCAGCGATATTGCGTTGAATATAATCGCGCTCTTTGCGGATATGCTCCTGCTGGGATTTGAAGCGAGTTGAAAGGTTCTCTAGCCTTTCACTTTTCTGGTGGACGTAAGCGGAGTAGTTGCCTCGATAGGTTTCAAGTCCCGCGGGAGTGAGATCCCAGACCGTATTTGCCACTCGATCAAGGAAAAATCGATCGTGTGAAACAACAATCACAGCACCCGGCCAATCACGCAGCCATCTCTCAAGCCATTCAATCGCATCGATATCCAAGTGGTTGGTCGGCTCATCCAAAACGAGTAAATCCGGGTCCTCCAGCAGTAATCGGGCGAACTGAATACGTGTTCTCTCGCCGCCGGAGAGTTGGGACATAGGCCGGTGAAAATCATCCTTAATGGAAAAACCCAGACCACTTAGCACCTGCCTTATGCGTGCTTGATACAAGTACCCGCCGTCGCG
>JAUWFP010000245.1 GCA_030606845.1 Anaerolineales bacterium
ACCAATAATCTTCGCCATTGTTTATCACCTCTTATGATAATCTGATATCTTTATCATAGGCGAACTGCACTAGAGAACTATTAACGCCCCGTAGGAGATAGATATACACCTACCGGTCGTTTGTTCTATGGCTGGCACTAAATTGGCTGTCCGCTGGGCGGTTTAACATCTGGGTTGCGATCTTCGCACCCGGTCACGTAAGATGATCTGCGATCATAGCGTCTGTTAGTATAGGTCCTTTCGACGCCCAATCTTGGCGCCCTATGGACCACGCTCTCTTAACTATAACGAGAAGATCGTGTAAATCTTAAGCCAACATGACGGAGATTCCATGAGCGAATTGAAACGATTCCGAGAAGAGAAGGATAAGTTTTTTCTGCAGGACCATCACAGTCCACTAGATGACGAACAAAAGGGAGATTTCAGTGGGTTGAGATATTTCGCAGAGAATCCCGATTTAAGTATTCAGGTTGAAATCGAGCGTTTCCCAGAAGGGGACCGGATCCCGATACAGACGAATACGGGAGCTGTGCAGAACTATGACCGATTCGGCCTTTTCCGCTTTACGGTTGATGGAGAGGATGTTGAACTCACCGTGTTCCAGAACGAGCATGGTTTCTTCCTGCCCTTCGCGGACTCGCTCGCTGGTCAGGAAACGTACGGAGCAGGTCGATATCTCGAGCCGGAATTGCTCTCCGACGGACGGCTGCTTGTCGACTTCAACCTGGCTTATAACCCCTATTGCGCAGACAACGCCAATTGGTCCTGCCCTATCACCCCGGCCGAGAACAGATTGAAGGTGCCCATCAGTGCAGGGGAGAAGGTTTTCGAGCAACATTAGTCAGGCGCAACTAGCCATAAGACACGAATCCCAAACTACTAGCTTCAAGCGACACCCAGGATCGGAAGGATCCACCAAAGGTGTCGCTTATGCGCAATAGCTTACTGTCCTCGCTTTGACGCATAGATTTCAATATTCTTCTCACAAAACTCTCACCTACAGCTAACACCCCTCTCATATGGTGGAGATAACCTTAAAGACGAAAATGTAAATGAAAAACAGCGAATCAAGCAACCCAAAATCCTCAAAAAAACAGTATCCACGGATTTACGAAAAGGTCATCCCCATTGCCTTGGTGATTCTCGTCCTGGCTACTGTCTTTATGCTTCTAATAATTACAGCCGTTGTACTCGGAATTTTCCCGGGGAGCGGTTAGCTATACAGCGAAAGGCATACTTGTGCTCTTGCGGACTCGCGCACAATATCGTTCATGAGGAGTTGAAATGACATTTACAAATACCATTATCCCGTTTATTTCAAGCATTGTGAGTTTCGTCTTCGCTGTAATCATCTTCAAACGCTACGCTGATCGCAGAGGAACGCATCTTCTGATTTGGGGAATGGGTATGGTCTTCTACGGGATCGGTGGATTCTGCGAGGCGTATTTCGGCGCCTTTGGTTGGAATCCCCTGATCTTCCGTATGTGGTATTTGTTCGGTGCAATTTTGGTCGCTGCATGGCTTGGCCAAGGAACAGTCTACCTGCTGGCAAAACGCAAATGGGCTAACGCTCTAGCCGCGCTGCTCATCCTGGGTTCTGTCTACGCTACATTTCGCGTGTTCACTGCCGAACTCGACCCCACGCTGATGACATCTAGCGTTCACACTGGCAGTGAACTCAGCGGCCATGCCATTGTCACTTCGGGCATCCGTACTCTTACACCCATCTTCAATCTCTACGGTACTGTAACTCTTGTCGGCGGAGCAGTATATTCAGCCTACATCTTCTGGCGCAAACGGATCCTTCTAAATCGAACTCTTGGGAACCTTCTGATTGCAGTGGGAGCTCTCGCCCCCGCCTTTGGCGGCGCCTTTAGTCGTTTCGGTATACCCGGCGCCCTCTATTACGGAGAGTTTTTTGGCGCCATTTTGTTATTTGCTGGATTCATCAGGGCGACGACACCCATGAAAAATACAGAGCCCCAGCCTGCACTCACACCTGCCGGTGATTGAGGAAGGGGATCCTTATCGAGCCCGCACCTGATGACCCCTCTTTATGCGGGCAGAAGGGGTCTCTCGCGGGATATTAATTCACTCTGATGAGTTGGAAGAAGGGGGCGACCCGTGTGTCGGCCCCTGCGATAAATTCGAATGATGTTCAAATACATTTGGACTCAGCAGTTTCTTACTCTCACTATCGACTTCATCCTTTCTCGACTTGAGCCCGGCTGCGATAGTGATACACCAGCAATAGAATCAAGAATTGAATCAGCGCGGTAATAACGGTCGAGAACTGTTGAAAATAGAAAACCAACAAGTTCACCCCTACTAACGAAAGCAACAAGCCCGATGCTGCAAGCGTGAGGCCGATATCCTCGCGCTTCACAAGAAGCAAAATGACGGCGATGATCAGCAGCGAACCAACCAGGCCTTCAAGGATCGTGAGTGTCGCAAACCATAAAAGACCTGATTTGCTTGTAACCAATCCAAGTGAAAGAAGATCATCGATCCAGGCTGCCAATAGTTCTGGATTATTGATGCCCGAGAGAAGCCTGGCAAAGTCCACAACCGTTACGATACCCAACGCAAGCAGCGCTCCAATAACAATCGCCTTCAGTCTACCCAGTGTGATCCAGCGGCGTTCCCACTGTCGTGCATAGTCAATAAACCTCTCGAACCCACTTTTTCTGTCTGGAACGACGTGAAGAGATTCTGAATCGATGAACTCCTGTAATCGCCGCGCCAGGTGCCGGTAATCGGCGTGCTCTGCATGCTGGGCGATCCTTTCCAACCGTTTTTCGAGATTCTTGCGCTCCTCCGATTCGAGATCGTGGTCTAGAACTTCCGCCATCTCGCCAAGCGCTCGATATAGCTCTTCGCGGATACTGAGAGACGGCGGACGCCTGACATGCAGGTAGAGCCACACCACGAGCAAGAAGAAAGCATAAATAATCGGTGCAGCCGCGGGGTAGAAGTAGTCGTTGTTCTGGGTGATGAATTTACCGACCTCATCGATGAACAACCCCACCCCGATACCCGCCAGAATCGCGCTGAGCGAGTAGGCCCAACGGTTGGTTAAAATCAAGGATAACAATACGGCAGAAAACAACGCCAACCCGCCCCACAACACATGAGCAATGTGAATTTCCCCTCCGCCGAATTGAGGATAGCCTGTAAATTCGAGGAAGAGCCTAACAAGCGTCACGGTGAACGCAAAGCTTAAGAGCGTATACCATAAGTATTTTTCTGCGCCCCCGCGGCGAACAGGCAATCGTACGCGTCCACCCGAACGCTTCACGCCCATTTCATTACCGTCCCGCCCCCTGCTCCTGAAGACTAGGCGGAGATAAGCAAATCAAGGCAACGCTGGCAAGGAATGCCGCCCCAGCGCCGAAGAGAAAGGGTGCGCCGGGTCCAAACCCGCCCCAAGTCCCAACCCCCTGCCATAGCACTCCAGCAATAATACTGGCCGGCAGGGCAACAAGACCGACTATAGCATGGAGAATTCCGAACGCTGTCCCGCGCAGCTGGGAGGGGACTAAATCGGCGACAAATGCCCTGGCCACACCTTCTGTCAATCCGTAATACACGCCATAGAGCGCCATAAGCGCCCAAGCATGCCATCCCTCAGAAGCTCTTGCGAAGCCCAGGTACACCAGAACATATAAAGCCCACCCGACCATGAGAATACGCTTACGACCAACCTTATCCGACAATGCCCCGGCTGGTGCTGAAATGATTGTGTATATCAGGCTGAACACCATCATCATCGCCAGAATATTCACTACGGAAAGCCCTGTCGTTTTCGCTCGCAGAATAAGAAAGGCATCCGAGGAGTTCCCCAGTGTAAAAAGGGCCATGATAAAGATGTAATTCCGAAAAAGCCGATTGGTGGACATCAACCCACCCCGTGCTTTCTCCTCCTTCTTCTCCTCTAGTGGCTCGGCTCCCTGCTCGGAACCGACGCCCATGCCTGGCTTGATCTCCTGCGCGCCGACCGCCAGCGTGATGACCGCCAATACCGCGGGGATAATGCTGATCAACACAACAGTTTGAAACGTCTCACGTGAC
>JAUWFP010000253.1 GCA_030606845.1 Anaerolineales bacterium
CAGACTTCCCACTGCGCCGAAGATCAGGAACATGGCAATCAGGAAACCAAAGTCACCGATGCGGTTGACTACAAAAGCTTTCTTACCGGCGACTGCGTTGCCTATTCCATCTTCCCCTTTTTCATACCAGAAACCAATCAGAAGGTAGGAGCAGAGACCGACGCCCTCCCAACCGACGAACATCATCAGGTAGTTATCCGCCGAGACTAGCACCATCATCGTCGCTACGAATAGATTGAAGAAGATGAAGAAACGCGCGTAGCGGCCGGGGTCGCCCTGGAAACGAACATCTTCATGCATATAACCAATTGCATAGATATGGATCAGCGCGCTGACACCCGTCACCATAAGCATCATCGTCGTCGAAAGTGTATCTACCTTGATAGACCATGGAATCGAGAGACTGCCGACCGATATCCATTCGGCGATGGGGATCGTAACGCCCTCCGGGTGGACTTGCAGCGCCAGGAATTGCAGAATGGCGACAACAAACGCAAGCGCGACCGCGCCGCTGGCGACGATGCCCGCAAACCGCTCACCGAGTCGGCGGCCGAAGATGATGTTGGTGATCAAGCCCAAGATTGGCAGGGCGATGATCAAGGGTGCGTAGGCAAAAAGCCCTCCACCCTGCACCACTTCAAGAAAAACCATCCAATCCCTCCGCAGGCGAGGCTAACCTCGCAAACTGCTCACCTTATCAACGTCGATGCTTTCTTTGCTACGGAAGATCGCCACAATCAGCGCCAGGCCAACAGCGACCTCTGCCGCAGCCACGGCGATCACGAAGAACACAAACACATGCCCTCTCAGCGCTTCCTGCGCCGGTGCAAACGTACGAGCGAAAGCGATGAGCGCGAGATTCGCTGAGTTGAGCATTAACTCGATCGACATAAATATCACGATTGCATTGCGACGGATCAAAACCCCGATGACACCGAGGGCAAAGAGAATCCCTGAGAGCGTGAGCACATAGTCTGGGGGAATATTCATTTACCTTCCCTCCTCAGCTTACGTGTGATCACAATTGCACCAATCATTGCTACGAGCAAGAGGATCGAAGTCACCTCAAAGGGGACGAGATATTCACTGAACAATACCCGGCCGATGGATGCCGGGCTTCCGAACTCGGTAGAAAGATCAGCCGCAAGTCCCTGTACGATGCCATTTCGCAACAATACATACGCCAGTTCACCAGCAAGGGCGAGGCCCAAGACGATTGCCAATGGCATCTGCCAGCGGATTCTCCCACCGATACTTTCTCTCTCTGTCCCCAGCAGCATAATAACGAAGAGGAAAAGCACCATGATCGCCCCAGCGTAGACTGTGATCTGCACAACGGCGATAAAAGCCGCGTTCAGGAGCAAATAAAGCGTGGCAACAGTGAGGAAGTTAAAGACCAGGAATAACGCTGAATAGACCGTGTTGCGACTCGCAATCATGGCAATGGCAGCCAAAACAGCGATCAGCGCCAACCCAAGGAATAGAACCAGATCAATCGTCATTATTAGCATCCATAAGCAAGGTTCTCACGCCGGATCCTTCATCTCTGGGATCGCTCGGTTGAACATCCCGACAGGTACGTTCTGCGGCGTCGGTTTCCCACCTTCGGGAACGGGGACGATCAGAAGTTCTTTGGTATAAATCGCATCCCGCCGACTTGTGAACGAAAGCTCATATTGGTGTTCCAACACAATAGCTTCCGTTGGGCACGCATCCTCGCAGTATCCACAGAAGATACAGCGCATTAGATTGATTTCATAGGTCCTGGCGTAGCGTTCTCCGGGAGAATAACGTTCTTCATCGGTGTTCTCAGCCGCTTCCACGAAGATGGCGTCCGCCGGACAAGCCGCCGCACAGAGCGCGCAGCCAATGCACCTCTCCAGTCCATTATCGTAACGTTTCAGCACATGCCGACCCTTAAAACGTTCACGGACCGGTCTCTTCACTTCAGGGTATTGATAGGTGACTGGCGTCTCGAACATGCTGCGGAAGGTTGTCCACAGGCCGCGCAGCATCTCAAACATGCTGAGAAAAGCTGCCCACAAGCCGCGCAATAACCCCATCAAATTCATTCGCTAGCCTCCCACCAGCACAATGATCACACCGGTAATCACCACATTCAACAGACCAAGGGGAAGCAAAATCTTCCAGCCGAACGCCATTAATTGGTCATAACGAAAACGTGGAAAAGTTGCCCGTAACCAAACCAAAAAGAAAAGTAGGGCAACGACTTTAATAAAGAGGTAAATTGGCCCCAGCAAAGGCCAGCGGTCGAGAAACGGTCCCAGGTATCCGCCGAGGAACATGGTCGCGGCGATGAAACTCACGGCGATCATCTTGCCATACTCAGCCATGAAGAAGAGTGCGAATTTCATGCCTGAATATTCGGCGTGATAACCCGCTACGAGTTCCTGCTCGGCTTCAGGCATGTCAAAAGGAGCGCGGTTAATTTCAGCGACCGCGGCGATTAAGAATATCAAAAAACCGAGCGGCTGGAGAATTACATACCATAAATGCGTCTGCCCTTCGATGATGGCATCAACGCTCATTGATCCTGCCAACATGATGGGACCAACAAAGGCTAAGGCGAGAGCCAACTCGTAGCTCACCATCTGCGCTGTTGAACGCACGCCCCCCATCAATGCATACTTATTGCCCGAAGCCCATCCGGCGATGACAATGCCGTAAACGGCGATTGAGGCGACGGCGAGAATATAAAGCACGCCCACGTTGATGTTTGAAGCCAATCCAAAGACGTATCGCCGCCCGAAGAGCGTGACTTCAGGCCCGAGCGGGATCACCGCAAGGATGATCAATGCGGGAACCACAGTGATCACAGGGGCTAATATGAACAACACTCTGTCCGCCTGCTCTGGGATCAGCTCCTCGTTGAAAATTAGTTTAATGCCATCCGCCACCGGCTGAAGAAGACCCCAGGGACCAGCCCGGTTGGGGCCAATCCGCGTCTGCATCCTCGCCAATACGCGCCGTTCGAAGAGCGTTAGATAGGCAAATCCACCCAGAATGATCATGATGATCACCGCTGATTTAATCACCCACTCAAGTAGTAACGCCCAGCTCATAGGTTTCCTCGTTAAGCCTTAAGTCTCACATCAACGTATTGCGGCTCAGCAATCGGAACGCCAAGACCACGACCGAGTAATACTACACCTTCCGGAATCCCTTCCTCAGCAATTGCCTGCAGTTCCTCGGAACGTCCATCTATCAGTAATTCAACCTGGGCACCCTGAATAACCCCGATGCTTTTGGCATCCTTCAGGCTCATCCGCAGTACAGGCGAGGCAAGACGCGGGTGAAGGTTCTCCGATGGCATTACCGTAGCGCCGTGGTTGTACAACTCAACAACGGGTACCAGCAGATATCCTTTCTTGCCCTTGAATTCTGGAGGAGCACTCCACTGAATCTTAATAGATTGATCTTTCACGGCTGTGGGTGCAAGCTGCACCCCCAGTCCCTGGCGATTCTTGAAAGTCGTTCCGCCGAAATATAAATCCTCTTCTCCAACAGGCGGCCATTGCTCTTCAACCTCTGCCAGGTTCTGATAACTTATGTCAGCATAGGCCTCGGTCTCCTCGGCGATTCGCAGGAATACGGCTGCAGCAGATGAGTCCTCAAGCTTTAAATCTAAACCCGCGGCCAGGGAGGTTATGATGCGCCAATCCGCTTTCGCCTCACCCAGAGCCTTCACGGCTGGGTAGAAGCGCTGCACCCGGCGTTCACCCGAAGTGAACGTGCCCTCGCGTTCTACAAATGAAGCGGCGGGAAACACGACATCAGCAAGTTCCGCTGTCGGTGTCATGAACAAATCCTGGACAACAAGGAAACGGTCTCCATTAAAGATTTCAGTGAGGTTCGGCGCATCACCAACGGGGTCAACTGCCATGATATACACTGCCTTTGCCTCAGCAAGTGCCTTCTCCAGACCACCCTCTGCCGGGCGTAACCCCATATCCCACGC
>JAUWFP010000277.1 GCA_030606845.1 Anaerolineales bacterium
CTTCGTGCGCCCATCGAGAACCGGGATATCCTGATCGTCGAGGATATTGTCGATACCGGTCAAACAATTTCCTATTTGCACAAGACCTTACAAGGCCGGCGACCGAGGTCGTTGAAATCCTGTGTTTTGGTGCAGAAGGAGGGGGATATATCACATGAACCGATCGATTATCTCGGGTTCACTATTCCTGACGTATGGGTTGTGGGCTACGGGTTAGACTACGCAGAGACGTATCGTACGCTTCCCTACCTCGCCGAACTCAAGCGCAGCGTTTATACGAAGGATGCATCGTGATTCCACTTTACCTGATTGGCGAGCAGCTCATTTCTGATTTTCGATCATTCTGGCGGGGTATATTGGGGTTATACTGAAAGACAGGTGAAAGTTCAGGAAAATGTAGGAGTGACGAATGATCACATTTCCACAAGTTCTTGATAACCTTGAGCGCGTTGCAGAACAGCTTAAATCCACAGAGGAACTGGAAGCAACGATAAGTGCATTAAGGGAGGACCTGAGGGGGTTTATAGCGCTGCTGGAATACTCCCACCAGAAGGACTTCCAAGATGTGAAGCAAGCGTTGAGCTACGCCGACAATGTCCTGCTCCCACAGCTGCATGGTATTCGCGACTCGCTGGAAGCGGGTGCGACAGAACCGTTGAAACGCTTACGACTCGCAACGGATCAAGCAGATCGATTGGTGGTCCAGATACGCATGGTGATTAACGGAGATGGGGAGGATTTCTTTATTTAGATTTCTATCGGCGCCATTTGAAACGATAAATACAGCGACCCCGGAACCTTGACTGCGAGGTACCCCGGGGTCAGCCTTTTCAAGGAGAAGGCAACCCTACTCAACCAAGCAAAATGTAGGGCCTCAACTAAAGGTCGAGTTTGATGACATTAAAGCCGCGTTTCGCAGCTTCCCCGACGAAATCACTGCCTGACATGGCTTTCTCTAAGGGGATAACCCCATGGGGGACGAGCCCACTTGCGATCGCGATCGTCAGAATCGCAGCATGCCAACCGGTACCTTGTTCCATGGCGGTGAAGCCAGTGGTTTCGTCATAATAAAGAAAGAGATCGATCTGCACATCTGCATCTTTCCCATCCTTCTTGCCTTTCGCAAGGATGCGGATAATTGCCAGATCGCGCATGTCCACTTCGGCCCGGATCTGCGGTTCCCAGAGCGTGTGCAGGATTTCGCGAGGGATGAAGGTCTCCCCGGCAACGTCGATCGGTTCTTCTTCGAGAAATCCTAGTTCCTGAATCACCTTTAGCTGTGCTAAATGACCGGGATAGCGCATCGTCTTGTTCTGGAGCGTCCTCAGCTTCCCAGCGAAAGTCTGGGCAGCAGTCGTCACCCCACCCGATGTTGTAAAGGCTTCCAGCTTCCCTATAGGCTCTGGAAAATCGAGAATCTCCAATTCATCCAGGGCGGGGATACGGACGGTCTTGCCCCCACGGATGAAGAGGCAGTCCCCGAAATACTCATTGGTAAGACCACCGATGCTGAAGGTCAGTTTGTAATTCCAGGGGGGCTGTGGGTCTTGAGGAAGTCCACAATCCCATATGTAAACATCCTCAGGTTCATCGAGTTGCTCCATGGCGTAAAGGGCGAGTGTGGTGGTCATGCCCGGGCCAAGCCCGCAGTCGGGAACGATGGCGATTTTGGCTTTCTCTGCTTCACTGGAGAGCAGCAATTGTTTCTGCACTACGTCACCGTTCCCGCCTAAGTCGGTCATGCCGGAAGACGCCTCGATTGCCGCTCTCGTGAGAGAGAGGTTGAGCTGATAGGGCGTTGCGCCGATGAAAGCGTCAATTTCGTGGGTTTTTAGCGCGGCAATGACCGCTTCAGTATCGCTCGCGTCGAGGGAAAGAGGCTGCGCGATTTCCGCGTCAAGCAATGCATTGATTCGGGCGGAAGATTGCTCTGCTTGCGAGCGGTCTGAGTCAGCCATCAACAGAAGTTCAGCCGATCCGAATTTGCCCAGGTCGAAAGCGGCTGCTGTCCCCTGCCGACCTGAACCAATTACTGCATAGCGATAGCTCATAGGGCTCCCTCCAAAATGTGGGCAAGGTCGTTATACACGAGGGTCAAAGTGGTCGCAAATTACTCGTAGCGAGCTTCCCAGGATGGATCTTCCTGATTTTCAATGCTTATTATCTTTTGCAGGTGTTGAAAAGGGCATTCGAGTATAATCTCTGCGAGTTTAATACGGCATCTTTCCTGCAACATTCACTTTGGAGAATTTGTTTTTGTGGATGACCTATGGCGAAGAATAGGCGGCTGGCAGAAGAGCTGACGATTGCCGAGTTAGAGGCATTGCTAGCTCGAAAAAAGATGGAGGCTCGGCAAGTGCGCTTGAAACAATTCCAGCGCAGCGGCCGAGTGCTTCCGGTTCCCACACCTCAAGCCACCCCAAATGCAGCGTCTAATAACCAGGTAAATTCGATCATAGCCGACGAAGAGGAGACGCCCTCTCAATCCAAGCAGCCCCTGAAGCGTTTTCTAAATCGTGCGCTCGTTGTTGTCGAAGTCGCTGCAGCCGTTGGGTTCCTCTATGTTCTTCTCAGCGGGGCGGGAGCGCTGAAACGCCTGAATGCGGAGGTCGCCGAAGCTCTTTCACTTGGAGAGCCGGTGCCAACGCCCTTAATCACAGCCGTTGTGCTTCCCTCTGGACACACGCCACCGACCTCGCCAGGCGGCGCTCAACCCAATGAAGCCGAGATTCCCGAGAACCTGCGCCCATTGGTCCAGTCTCTGCCCTTCGTTACCATACCGACCCCGGGACCGCAACAAGTACACAATATATTCATTCCCAAGATTTGGAACGATATGGCCCCCGTAGTTCAGGGGGTTGGGTGGGACCAGCTGCGAAAGGGAGTTGGACAATACATCGGCAGCGGGAACCCGGGCGAGAACGGCAATCTCGTTCTCTCCGCCCATAACGATATCTTCGGCGAGCTCTTCCGGGATCTGGATCAACTTAAGCCGGGGGATGAGATTATTATTTCGACAACGACGCAGGAATTTACATACCGTGTGACCGGCTTCCGCATTGTTTCCCCCACCGAAGTCAGCGTCCTCGAGCCGACATCCAAACCTACGATCACCTTGATTTCTTGCTACCCATACCTTGTGGATAACCAGCGCATCGTTGTCTTCGGTGAACTGGATACTGGTTAGGTAACTGTAAAGTCAAAGTTTCCCAAAGGCGTTTATAGTTTAAGGTGGTGTAATGCAAATGCTCGTGGAGTGTACTTAGCGCTATTGTTGTACTCTTTCTGGTTGCCGGAAGTTGCACATGAGCTAATCATAAGGACATCTTGTGCTTGAAAACGAACAACCTCGCGTACGATTTAGCCTGCGATGGAAGATCACGCTTCCATTTATCATCCTTGCGCTCGCGCTAGGCCTCGGTCTCGGATTCTTAGTAAATCAGCAATTGAGCCAGGCGGAAGAGGTGAGTTTCCAACGGCAGCTTCGTGACAGTGGTCAGCAAGC
>JAUWFP010000190.1 GCA_030606845.1 Anaerolineales bacterium
TGACGCCCGCCACCACCAGCGCAGCTGCATCAGAAAACGCCATGATGGCGGAATTCCTGGATTTCGAGGGATCGGCTTCCGGTAGTAACTGTTGGTATGACACACCGCAAGCAGGTTGGACAACCGCGGACTACTTACAGGGACTGGGCATCCTCGTCTTGAAACTCATGGGCTTATTCCTCTTAGGCGCAGTGACAACGGGCTTGATGTTCTACTTCATGGTTTGGTCCGGCCAGCATGTCCTCAAAACGCTGCGCGAGCAGGTCTTCGCGCAGATCAACCGCCTTTCTGTGGGATACCACGTCGAGCATGAAACCGGGGATACGATGAGCCGGGTGACGAACGATGCCGACACCATCCAACAAGGCATGACTTTCGCGCTGATCCAGGTCCTTAGCGGCGTGATGCTGCTCGTGTGGGTGAGCTATAACATGCTCTCCAGCAGCGTTCCCTACGCTCTTGTTGCCATGGCGATGATCCCGGCAATGGCCATCACGACCTTATGGTTTTCCAACCAGGCGCGCAAAGCTTTCCGCCGCACTCGAGTGGAGATGGGGTCTGTGAATGCAGAACTGCAGGAGAGCATCGCCGGTGTGCGTGAAGCGCAAGCTTTCAGCCGTGAGGATGAGAACATAGCCTCATTCAACGAAACAAACGCCGCTAACCGCGATGCCAACATCCGCGCCGTCGCTTATACCTCCGCTCTGGCACCGATGTTAGAGGCGTTGGGGTACGTCGCCTTGATGCTCGTCACCGTTGTCGGCGGATGGGCTATTCTCAATGGCTCAGATTTCTTCGGCACAACCATCTCGCTGGGGTTGATGATCACCTTCGTTGCCTACGTCCAACGCTTCAATCAGCCTGTACAGCGGATCGCTGTGCTCTGGACGAATATTCAGAGCGGAATTGCCGGTGGCGAGCGCATCTTCGGGTTGCTGGACATCGAACAAGATATCAAGGACGCCCCCGACGCAATCGAGCTGCCGGAGATTCAGGGAAAGGTTGAGTTGGCTGATGTCTGGTCGGAGTATGTCACTGGAGAGCCGGTTCTGAAGGGCGTCAGTTTGCTCGCCGAGCCGGGCCAGACCATTGCCATCGTCGGCCCTACCGGCGCCGGCAAGACAACGATCGCCAATCTGATCCCCCGTTTCTACGATGTCACGCGCGGGGCTGTGAAGATCGACGATGTCGATGTGCGTAAAGCGACAACATCCAGCCTACGCCGCCAGATCGCTGTCGTTCTGCAAGACAGCTTCCTGTTCAGCAGCAGCGTAATGGAGAACATCCGCTTCGGTCGACCGGAGGCAACGGACGAGGAGGTCATCGCTGCTGCCAAGCTAGCCCATGCTCATACGTTCATCGAGCGTATGCCTCAGGGATATGAGACCGAGCTCGGAGAGCGGGGAACCGGCTTGAGCCTTGGTCAACGCCAATTAATGGCTATCGCCCGTGCAGCTCTTGCGAATCCGCGCATCCTGATTCTTGACGAGGCGACCTCTAGTGTGGACACTCGAACAGAGCACCTGATCCAGGGAGCGCTCGAAGTGCTGCTGGCGGGGCGGACTAGCATAGTCATCGCTCACCGCTTGAGCACAATCCGCAATGCAGATCAAGTGCTGGTCATCCATGAGGGCGAGATTATCGAGCGCGGCACGCATGATTCGTTGATGGCAGCGAAAGGGTTTTATTACGACCTCTACATGAGCCAATTCCGCCGGCAAGTACCGGGAGGGGATGGTAAACAACCGGATCTTTCGCCCGCCCCAGATGCCGCCGGGGATTAGCTGGATGTGAATGAGAAGTGATTATTACTAGGGGCACGGCGTGCCGTGCCCCTACATCATCATCAGTCGGCATGTCCAATAATTTCTTCAGTATCACATTCAGAATGCGCACCTACATTTTCTCTTAACGCGTAGGGGCCGACGCATGTGTCGGCCCACTCTTTGGAACATGTTTGAACCCGTGCTGAGGTCCTGTTATACAGACAGTGAATACACCTCCGGATTGACACAATTAGGAAGGTTTTCACCCTTAAGACCGGCGATCAGATTCTCCGCGGCCATTGTCGCCATCTTGGTGCGCGCCTGCTTGCTCGCACTGGCAATGTGCGGGGTGATGATGATATTCTCGAGTTCCAGCAATGGGTCATCCGCTTGAATGGGCTCAGATTCGGTTACGTCGAGCGCAGCATAAGCAATCTTTCCCTTGTGAAGCGCTGAATAAAGCGCGTTCGGATCCACGATAGGTCCACGCGCGGTGTTGATCAAAATCCCCGAGGGCTTCATCCGATCGAATTGCTTCTCTCCGAAAAGGTGATACGTCTCTTCCGACAGCACAGTGTGAATACTGACAAAATCGGACTCTCGCAGCAAGCTGTCAAATGATGCGAACTCGACACCCGTCTTCTCCTCGAGGTCAGGGCGCCTTTGGATGTCATGATAGATGATTCGCATCTGGAAACCCTGTGCACGCTTCACTACAGCCTGACCGATACGGCCCAAACCCAAAATCCCCAAAGTGGCTCCGGTAACATCAGGTCCCAGCAGCAAGGTCGGTCCCCAGGTTTTCCAATGGCCATCGCGGGTAAACTTATCGGCTTCCACCACACGGCGAGCGGCAGCCATAAGCAAGGCCCAGGCAAAATCTGCCGTAGCGTCCGTCAAGACCCCTGGTGTATTTCCTATTGGGATTCCACGTTCAGTCGCTGCTGGGATATCGATATTGTCGTAGCCAACAGCCATCTGGCTGATCACTTTTAGTGATTCACCTGCGTGATGAATAAGACCGCGGTCTATTGTGTCGGTCAGCAAGCAAAGTAGCCCATCCACGTTGGCGATCTTCTCTACTAAAACCTCATAAGGTGGCGGCAGCTCTCCTGGCCACACATCGACATCTGCTGCTCTGCGAATCATCTCCAGCCCCTCGTCGGGAATGATTCGGGTCACGAAAACTTGTGGTTTGGACATAACATTCCTCTTTAATTGTTTTAGACACACAACGCTCGTAGGCGAAGATCATCGCACCGTTCAGAGAAAAGAAAGTGATCAACAGATGAGTGCTGTTCCTGCTCGTATCCCGTTTCTTCTGCCGCTGCAGCAATGCCGATTGATTGCTTTACGGCGCACTAGAATCCGGGACGAGTCGCAATGTTAATTTATCCCAAAACACAGAAAATCTCAACCGTAAGAAATTGATTGAATTTAAAGAAGTCTCTAGAGATACGGTTATAATAGTTCAAGGTCGAGCTGACCATCTTTTACAAGAAGAGGAGAACTATCATGACAGAAGGTCCCAAGAAACTTCATCGTTCCAATGACCAGCGTATGCTGGCCGGAGTTTGTGGTGGTTTAGGGGAATATTTCAACACTGATCCAACGATCGTGCGGTTGCTTTTTGTTGCGTTTTCGTTGCTCGCTGGGGGCGGCGTCCTGCTTTACCTCATACTATGGCTACTCATCCCGCAGGAACCGACAACTGAAGCACCTGAGGTTCCAGCCGAAGAGTAAGACATCCTCAGACCAGGTCTGTATCCAATTAAGAATATAAATGTTGGGCGCTTAACAATGCGCCCTAGTGCCCCGTTGTATTTATGAATATCCTACGAACGATACGATTACCTTCAGGAGTGGGAGCATACTCAATGTGAAGGCGGACTGCAGTATTGCCAACGGCTTTTTTTGGATTGATCGCAAGAAGGTTCAGATCGAATTTGGCGTCATGACACGAGCATACTGCGGGGATGATTCACAGATCGGTGAGTTTGTCCAGTTTTTTATCCCGACTGAAACTTTCAACGTTGCTATCCTCTACAGCAGACCCGAGCTTCCCGGGCATGCTCTGCAGGGTGATCTCGGTAACCTCCGGCCGGCAATTGAAGCGTGCCGGAGGACCGATGACCCCAACACCGCGTGTGGTGTAAAGCCACATGCCCTCGATTTCAACTAACCCGTCGTCATATTTGCGACCATATTCTGGCCGGAAAGGCCCGCCGATACCGGGTATCCGTACCTGACCCCCATGCGTGTGCCCGAATATCTGGAGGCAGACCTCCCGTCCCGGGCGTACTGATCCGCGAAGTCCGGCTCATACAACATCAGAATCACAGGCGCCTCTTGCGGTGAACCCTCCAGCGCGAGGGAGAGATCCGGTTCACCGCTCCAGCCATCATCTAACCCGGCGAGGACCAGAACTTCGTCCCCAACACGTACGAGCACACTGTCATTAACAAGGACACGGATTCCAACCGACTCGAGTCCAGAGCGCACCACCGCAGCGTCCGTCCAGAGATCATGATTGCCCAGCACGGCGAACACGCCATGGGTGGATTCAAGCCTAGCGAGGACAGGCGCAAGTTCGTAGATCGAGTCGGCCCCTTCGAATACATAATCCCCAAGGAGGCAGACGACATCGGGGATCAATTCATTTAAGGCAGCGACAACTTTCTCGATGAAATCAATCTGTGTATATGGATGCAGATGAAAATCGCTTAGGCAGACAATCTTGAAACCGTCGAAGGCTCGCGGCAGTCCCTGGATCGGCACATCAACGCGCTCGACCGAGAGCCAGTGCGGCTCGACATAGAAGACATATCCGTACCCGGCCAAGCACGAAACCCCCAGACCGAGCGTTGCCCCGCCAAACACTTTCAGAAACCCGCGCCGGGTGATTTTTGTTGAGTCTCTCATTTTGCCCTCTTGCCTGATGCACGAACGCGAAGCCGCTCAAAGTAGTCATTAATTACGAACAAGGGGCGCATCTTCGCCG